>CANJEY010000454.1 GCA_947472615.1 Beijerinckiaceae bacterium | reverse complement strand
GTGATCGCCGCCGTCAGAGACGTCTTGCCATGGTCAACGTGGCCAATCGTCCCGATGTTGCAGTGCGGCTTCGTCCTCGAAAACTTTTCCTTCGCCATGGTCCTGTTCCGGTAAGCGCGAGGGAGCGCGGTTGAAAAGACGCGCTCCCTTAAAGCCCTTTGGAGCCAGGTTCAAGAGCGATGCGGAGAGCCGTCCCGCCCCTCCTGCCTTGGAGCGGCGGGCCTAGCGGGCGTTGACGTAGCCCTTGTCGGCCATGCACTGCGAAAACGCGACGGCGGCGCGCTTGCCGGGCGCCGTCGCACCCATGTCGACCACCACGCGGGTTTCCTTCGAATCCGCCGCCACGCGCGCCGCCGCCATGGCGAGTGAGGCGTCCGCCCCGCGCGAACGCTGGGTGCAGGCCTGATAGGCGGCGTCGAACGAGCGCACGTCGATATCGACGGGGCGCGCCGTGCGCTGCTCGGGCCTGCCGTCGAGACGCGTCGCCGGGGCCGGCGTGCCGTAATTGGCGCGAAACTCCTGCGCCGGCGGGTGCGCGGCGGCCTGCGGCGCGCTGCGGGTCTCCGAAAACGGTGCGACGGTGTCGCATCCGGCGAGCGCCACGCAGACGGTCAAGGCAGCGAAGACTCTCATTGCACTTCTCCCGCAGGACGGCGGACCGCCCCGAAATCATTCGTTAACCATCATTCTTTAGAACGCATTAACCATGCTGGATTCTGCGCCGACCATGCGACCACTCGTGCTTCTGGCGATTCTCGCCCTGCCCCTCGCCGGCTGCGCCAGTCGTCGCGAAGAAGCTGTGCAGGCGTCGGCGCCCTCGCCGGAGTGCCGCCACCTGATGTCGCCGCAGGGCAAGCCCCTGCGCTTTTGCGAACTGGGCAACAAACTCGTCGTCGACGACCAGTCGCTGTCGCAGGACGCCTCCAAGAACTCGAACCGACTCATCGACGACCCGCAATTCCTGGCCGACATGCTGCAGCAATTACCGTTGCAACAGCCGCCCGCCACGCCCACTGGGAAGAAGCCCCCCAACGGCAAGAAGCCTGCAGCCGAGAAGGTCTGCACGATGGCCCAGCCCGGCTATGTGACGATCGCCGTGAAGGACATCCAGCGGTTGATGCAGTTGAGCGCCGAACGCGCCGCCCAGCCGAAGCCCGAATCCACCGCGGTCGCACTGGCTGCCGCGGCGGAGGAAGACTGACGCCGCCAGCCTTTCAGCCGGGGTTGCGCAGGCGCTTGGGTTTCGAATCCGGTTCGGCGGCCTCCGAGGCCCCTGATGCGCCATCGATCAGATCGCGCATCATGGCATATTCCTCGACGCTGATCATAACGATCCGATCGCGGCCGTTCTTCGTGATGATCACCGGCTCGGCGAGCGCCTTGTCGGTGAAATAGGAAAAATTCCGCAGAACTTCCCGCACGGAGACTCGCATCGGATCGCTCGTTCCATTGGAGAATTGAAGACGGAAAAGCTATGCGATCCCGTCCACAAACGCCAATCGGCTGACGATCAGAAACCGCCGTCCGAAATCAGCAACGCACGAGCGTGTAGTGATCTTGCTCGAGCGTCTTGCGCGTCTGGATGTAGACGGCCGGATTGCGGATTTTCACCCACTGCTCGCCCGTGATCTGCCAGGCCTGGCTCTCGCCGCGCACCGGAATGCCCTTCGTGTTCACCAGCACCTTGGCCGGCACGTAAACGCGATTGTAGCAGGCAATGACGTTGCTGCGCGTCTCGGAAACAATGAAGGTCTCGGCCTTGGCCGAGGTCGAAAAGGTCGCAACAGACGTCAGCGCGACGGCCGCGGCGCCCAAGGCATACAATACTTTCATTCCAAGTCTCCCACCCGTGTGGCCAGCCGCATCCGGGCGGAATGTTCAAACTATTTTAACTTCCTGTCACCTTTTGAGGCAGGCTTCACGTCGCCGCAGGCGACTGTTGCTGTGCAAACGGGCGCTTTCATCTGCACGCGGCGCGAAAATACGCAATGCGTTGCAGATAGATAAATGGTGAAGGCGCTGGCGGTGGCGACAATCGAGCCGGTCCGTCGATTTGAGCCATGGTGAATCCGGGCGCGCGGCGGCTCCACGGGGTCACGCGCGGCAGCGACAACAGACAGTTTCAACCATTGGGAATGGAGCGGGTGAAGGGAATCGAACCCTCGTATTCAGCTTGGAAGGCTGCTGCTCTACCATTGAGCTACACCCGCATCGCCTGACGTATGCAACGGCGCGCAGGATTTTTCAATGGCCGCCGGACGGGTTTGCGCCGCCCCCGCCTTGCCCTGACCGGCCTGCGGCGTCGCCGCCCTTGCATCCCCGGCCAATCGCCCGAATAATCCACCGCAAGCGCGCCGCAGAGCGCGCTGTGGATCAGGAGGACACATGCTCAAGGGATTGCTGGCGCTCGCCGCCTGCCTCGTGGCGAATCTAGCGTCGGCCGCCGATGCGGCCCTGATCGAGGCGGCGCGCCGCGAGGGCAAAGTCGTCTGGTATTCGACGCTGATCGTCGACCAGAGCCTGCGACCGCTCGCGGCGGCGTTCGAGGCGAAATATCCCGGCGTGAAGGTCGAATACCTGCGTCAGAACTCCTCCGACATCGTCCGCCGCATCATGGCCGAGACGAAGGCCGGATCGCCACAGGCCGACGTATTCGACGGCAACAGCGCGCTTCAACCGCTGAAGCAGGCCGGCCTTGTGCTCAAATGGCTGCCTGAGAGCGCCAAGGCCTATCCGGCCGGTTACGTCGACCCCGAAGGATATTGGGGCGCGAACCACGTCACCTACATCAGCATCGCGATAAACACAGATCTCGTGCCCAAGGCGCAGCGGCCGAAGACGTTCGACGATCTGCTCGACCCGCGCTGGAAGGGCAAGATGGTGTGGAGCACGGCGCCCGACATCGGCACCGCAGCGAGCTTCACCGGCAATGTTCTCGCCGTGATGGGGCAGGACAACGGCATGGCCTATCTGCGTAAGCTGGCGCAGCAGAACGTCGTCGCCTCGCTATCGTCGACGCGGCAGATCCTCGATCAGACAATGGCGGGCGAATACGCGATTTCGCTACAGGCGTGGAATCATCACGTGCTGATCAGCGCCCTCAAGGGCGCGCCGGTCGCGTGGATTCCGCTCGATCCCGTGCCCAGCACCGCCAGCATCACGGCGATGACCACGAATGCCCCGCACCCCAACGCCGGCAAGCTGCTGATGGATTTCGTGCTGTCGGAAGAGGGTCAGAAGATCTTCGTACGCGAGGGCTATTTCTCGGCCCATCCCGGAGCGCCGCCGTCGGACCCGACCTACACGCCGGAAGGCGGCGGCTACAAGGTGCGCATGACGCCGCCGGATTTTTTCGACACGGCGCAACTCTCGCGTTGGCAGGCGATCTTCAAGGATATATTCCCGCAATAACGCAATTCAGGGGAAACGCATGGGCTCC
>CANJEY010000453.1 GCA_947472615.1 Beijerinckiaceae bacterium | reverse complement strand
CGCCGATTCGAGCGATGTCGCGTTGCGGATCATCAATGAGGGCCGGGCAGGGCGCATGCAGTCCGATGTCTTCGACGGCACCGGCGCCGCAGCCGTTCTGAAGACTGAAAAGATGGCTGTGCAATGGCTGCCGGACACGACGAAGCGGTTGCCGAAGGAATATTTCGACGCTGAAGGCTATTGGGTCGCCACCAATCTTTTCGTCGTCACGCCGGGCTTCAACACCGCGCTCGTTCCGTCAGGGTCTCAGCCGAAGACATTCGCCGACCTTCTCGATCCGAGATGGAAAGGCAAGATGATCTGGAGCAGCACGAATTCAGGCGCGGCAGGAGCAGGCTTCGTCGGGCTGGCGCTCAAAGAAATGGGACAAGACAAGGGGCTGGATTATCTTCGCGCGCTGGCGAAACAGGAGGTAACCGGTTCCGCTGTCTCGGCGCGACAGATCCTCGATCAGGTGATCGCAGGCGAATACGCGATCGGGCTTCAGATCTTCAATCACGCTTCGGTCCTCAGCGCCCGGCAAGGCGCGCCGGTCGCGTGGATTCCGATGAACCCCGCTCTTGTGACATTGAACGTCGTGGGCCTGACGGCCGGGGGCCCGCATCCGAACGCCGGAAAACTGCTGGTGGATTTTGTCACGTCCCGAGAGGGACAGGAGTTGTACAAAAACGCCGCTGTGCTGACGGTCGATCCCGACGTCGCGCCATTCGATCCCGCCCTGCGGCCAGACGGCAAGACGTTTCGCGCATTCTCGCAGACGCCCGAAGATCTCGAAAAAAATCTGCCGGGCTGGCTGAAAATTTTCAAGGATATTTTCTGATGAACGAGGCGGAGCGCGCGTTGATCGTCCACACGCAATCCGGCGCCGTGGAAGGCGTCTGGTGCGGCGACAGGCAGGTTCGGACGTTCAAGGGCGTTCCATATGCGAGCCCGCCCGTGGGCGATCTGCGATGGCGCCCACCGCAGCCGCCCGTCAAATGGGATGGCGTGCGTCCGGCGAAAGCCTTCGGCCCCCGCAGCATCCAGTTCGATAGGGATATTGCTTCCATTTCCTACTTCGGCCCCGAACCGCAATCGGAAGATTGCCTGTTTCTGAATATCTGGACCGCTGCGGAGTCGGCCGCCGAAAAACGGCCGGTCATGGTCTGGTTTCATGGCGGAGCCTTTGCGGTCGGCTCCGGCGCGGTTCCCATCTTCAATGGCGAAGCGCTAGCGCGACGTGGTGCGATCGTCGTCACGGTCAATCAGCGACTGGGCGTTTTAGGCTTTCTGGCGCACCCGGAACTCACGGCGGAATCGCCTCATGGTTCCTCGGGCAATTACGGACTCCTCGATCTGATCGAAGCGCTGCGCTGGGTTCGCGACAATATCGCCGCATTCGGCGGCGATCCGGATTGCGTCACGATTTTCGGACAATCCGTCGGATCGTCCAGCGTGAATGTCCTGATGGCGTCGCCGCTGGCGCGCGGATTGTTTCATCGCGCAATCGCCCAGAGCGGCGGGCTGATGGCGCCGCTCGGAAAGCCGGGCGGCGGGTCCATGTATGTCCGCGCCATCGGCGAGAAATTCGGCGAGCGTTACGCCGATTATCTCGGCGCGCGTTCGATCGCCGACATGCGCGCCATTCCGGCCGAGTCAATCCAGCTCTCCTGGCCGTCCAGCCTCGGCCGCTCGCCCGTCACGGTGTTCGACGGCTGGTTTCTGCCGGAAGAAGTGCATGAAACCTACAAGGCCGGGCGTCAGGCGCATGTTCCGCTGATCGCAGGGTCCAATCGCAGCGAAGGCGCGACTCTGCCGGCGCCGGCCGACTGGCCCGCCCTGCGGCGCTGGTTGGACAGCGAATACGGCGCGCATGCGCAAATGGTGTTGGACTGCTATGGCGAGACAGGCGATGCGAGCGAACTCGGCCGGTTGATCCGTGGCCATATCACGTTCAACTGGCAAAACTGGGTGCAGGCCTGCGAACACGCACGTAGCTCGGACTCCAACGTGTACGCATACTTCTTTGATCGCGCCCCACCGCTGCCGCCCGGCATGCCATGTTTTGAAAACAGGTCGGAGCGGCTGGGCGTCTTTCACACAGCTGAAATTCACTACGTGTTCGGAACGCTGAATGCCCGGCCATGGCCGTGGCGCGCATCGGATTACGAAGCGTCCGAAACCATCATGTCCTACTGGATAAATTTCGCCAGAACCGGCGATCCGAATGGCGTGGGGCTGCCGGAATGGCCAACCTTCTCCGGACCGGCGGAAAGCGTCCAAACGTTTGGAGACACGATCCGATCGGGCGCTCATCCTTTGTGCCGCGAACTGGCGATGTGGGACGACTGCATGACACAATTGCGCGCGGCGGGTTGAGGCGGTGCGCACGCCACAATGCTTGTTTCAACTTCAAGTATGATCGCCTGAACCGGAGTACTCTATGCCGATCCTGAAGCTCCCCGACGTCGACCTGTATTACGAAAGTCAGGGCGCAGGCAGGCCGTTCCTGTTCAACGCTGCGACAGCGACGTGGGGCGAGCTGTGGAAATTTCATCAGGTCGCGGATTTCTCGCGCGATCATCAGGTCATCATCTTCGATCAGAGAGGCACGGGCCGTTCGCAGGTGCGGTCGACGGATTTTTCTACGGCCCGGCTTGCGGCCGATGCGGCGGCGCTGCTCGAACATCTCGGCGCAACAGATGCAATCGTGCTCGGTCATTCCAATGGCGGCCGCGTCGCGCAGACTTTGGCGCTCGATTATCCCAGACTCGTCGGCAAGCTGATCCTCGCGTCCTCCGGTGGAACGCACGGCTCCTCGTCGAAAGGCATACCGCTCAAGCTCTGCATGGAGCTGACCGAGAAGGGCTACGAACGGACACTATGGGAAGGCGGCCTCGATACGGGATTCACCGCAGCCTATCGTGCCAGTCATCCTGTCGAGGTCGAGCGTTTCATGCAATTGCGCGCGAAGGGCAATCCGACGCTCGAAATCTTTCTCCGGCACGTGATTGGCCGTCAGGATTTCGACTCGCAAGGCAGGCTGGCGAACCTGTCGGTTCCCACCCTCGTCATGGTTGGCGGCGATGAGGATCATGGCGGGCAGTCTGGCATGACTCATCTGGGATTCGCCCGGCATCTGGCGGCGGAAATCCCGACCGCCAGATTGGCCGTGCTGGAAAATCAGGGCCACTATTACTTCTACACGGCGCCGGACGAGATGAGCGACGCAATTCGCGCATTTGTCGCGCCGTGAAACTGCCTCGTCGTCCACATTGAAAAGCACCAACGCCGCAACCGGGAGGCAAGCATGACACGAACCGGAATTCGTCTGCCGACGATCGCGAGCGCCGTTGCTCTGACGCTTCTGTCGTCGCACGCTTTGGCGATCGACGATGATGGATTTTATCGCGGCAAGAGCATCGATCTCGTCATCGGCTATACGCCGGGTGGTCTCTATGATCTGTAT
>CANJEY010000452.1 GCA_947472615.1 Beijerinckiaceae bacterium | reverse complement strand
TTATCGCGTCCGGCCGAGCGCGTCCACCGGCGGCGCGCTGCGTGCGGCGGCGCGATCATGGCCTTCCGGCATTGCTTTCGAGGCCGCGGCCGTTATAGTCCGCCGACTTTTCAGGAGCGCCGGTTGATTTTCGGCGCTCCTTCGTATGATGGAGCCTGCTGAGCCATGAATTTCGTGACGCCCGCCTTCGCGCAGGCCGCCGGTGCTCCCGGCGGCGCAGACGTCCTGATGCAGGTCGCGCCTTTCGGCATCATTCTCATCATCATGTATTTCCTGATCCTGCGCCCGCAGCAGCGCCGCCAGAAGGCGCATGCGGAAATGATCAAGTCGGTGCGCCGCGGCGACACGATCGTCTCGACCGGCGGCCTGATCGGCAAGGTGACCAAGGTGGTCGACGACAACGAGATCGAGGTCGAAATCGCCCCCAACGTCCGCGTGCGCGTGATGCGCGCGATGATTTCGGACGTCCGCTCCAAGGGCGAGCCCGTCAAGGAATAGCGTCCGGAACAGTTCCGAACGGCGGGCGAACGCCTGCCGCGTCCGAGAAACCGAACGAGTGCCATGCTTCGCTTCGCCCGCTGGAAAGTCGCTTCGATTCTGCTGATGACGGCGCTCGCCATGCTGCTCATCGTGCCGAGCATGATGTCGAAGGAATCGTACCTGTCGCTCAAGGCCTCGCTGCCGAAATGGCTGCCAGTCGAACAGATCGTGCTGGGCCTCGATCTGCAGGGCGGCGCGCATATCATGCTGGAAGTGGACCAGGCTGACGTGACGCGCACGCAGGCGACGAATCTGCGCGACGACGTGCGCCGCATCCTGCGTGAAGAAGGTGTCCGCAGCCTTGCTGGCGGCATTGGCCTGCCGGCCGGCATTGGCGGGCAGGCGGGGCGAACCGTCCAGTTCCGCGTCACCGATCCGGCCGACCGCGCGAAGGTTCTGACCAAGCTGCGCCAGCAGGCTCAGCCGGGCGGCATTTCGGCGCTAGGCGTCGCCAGTGCGCCTTTGTTTGAGATTTCCGAATCCGCCGACGGCACGGTGCGCTTGACCGTCACCGATCAGGCCGTGATCGACAAAACGCGCCGCGCCGTCGAACAGGCCATCGAAGTGTTGCGCCGCCGCGTCGATGCGCTCGGGACGACGGAGCCGAACATCCAGCGGCAGGGCAACGATCGCGTGCTGGTTCAGGTTCCCGGTTTGCAGGACACCAACCGGCTCAAGGAAATTCTCGGCACGACGGCCAAGTTGGAATTCCGCCTCGTCGCCGACACCGGCTACAATCCGGCCGACGTCGACATGCTGGCGCAGACGGATCAGCCGGGCACGCTGCCGGTCGAAAAGCAGATCATGGTGCAGGGCGAAGATCTCACCGATGCGCAGCCGGGTTTCGACCAGCGGACCAGCGAGCCGATCGTCAATTTCCGATTCAACATTCGCGGCGGCCAGCAGTTCGGTCAGGTGACTAGCGCCAATGTCGGCAAGCCGTTCGCCATCGTGCTCGACAATAAGGTGATTTCCGCCCCGCGCATCCTGGGTCCGATCACCGGCGGCTCCGGTCAGATTTCCGGCCGATTTACGGTGGAGCAGGCGAACAATCTGGCGATCCTGCTGCGCGCCGGCGCGTTGCCGGCCAAACTGACGATCGTTGAGGAACGCACCGTCGGCCCCGGCTTGGGACAGGATTCCATCGACGCCGGCAAGCGCGCCGCCTACGTGGCGGCCGCGCTGGTCGTCGCCTACATGCTGGTCACCTACGGGGTTTTCGGCGTCTTCGCCGATCTGGCGCTGCTGATCCATATCGTGATGATCTTTGCGTCGATCATCCTGCTGCAGGCGACGCTGACGCTGCCCGGCATCGCCGGCATCATCTTCACCATCGGCATGGCGGTGGACTCGAACGTGCTGATCTACGAGCGCATCCGCGAGGAATCGAAGATGGGACGCTCGATCATTTCTGCGCTCGACGCCGGGTTCAACCGCGCATTCGCCACGATCGTCGACTCCAATGCGACCATGATGGTCGCGGCCGTGATCCTCTACTTCCTCGGGTCCGGCCCGGTGCGCGGCTTCGCGGTGTCGCTGGGTCTGGGCATTCTGACGACGATCATCACCGCCGTGACCATGACCCGGATGATGATTTCGCTGTGGTACCGCTGGGCGCGCCCGACGCGTCTGCCGATCTGATCGGATTGAACCATGAAGCTTCTGCGGCTCGCGCCCGAGCAAACGAACTTCGGCTTCATGCGCTTCCGGCGCGTGAGCTATCCGTTTTCCGCCCTGATGTCGCTGGTGGCGGTGGCGACCTTCCTGCTGATCGGCATGAACTTCGGCATCGACTTCGCTGGCGGCACGCTCATGGAATTGCGCGCCAAGTCAGGCACGGCCGACATCGCCGCTCTTCGCACCAAGGCTGACGGCCTCGGCCTCGGCGACGTGGAAGTGCAGGGCTTCGGCAACAACACCGACGTGACGCTGCGTCTGCGCCTGCAGCCGGGCGGCGACGCCGCCCAGCAGGTGGCGGTCGACAAGGTGAAGGTCGCGCTGGGCGACGTCTACGAATATCGCCGGGTTGAGGTGGTGGGGCCGCGCGTTTCGGGCGAGCTCGTGCAGTCTGGCACATTGGGCGTCGTGGTGTCGATCATCGCGGTGCTGACCTATCTGTGGTTCCGCTTCGAATGGCAGTTCGCCATCGGCGCCGTCATTGGCACGATGCACGATCTGCTGCTGACGGTGGGGTTCTTCTGCGTCACGCAGCTTGAGTTCAACACCACATCCATCGCGGCGATTCTCACCATCGTCGGTTATTCGTTGAATGAGACGGTCGTGGTGCTCGACCGTATTCGCGAGATGATGAAGAAGTACAAGCGCATCAGCATCGCCGAGATGATCGACATGTCGATCAACGCCGTGCTGCCGCGCACGATCATGACCGCTACGACCGTGTTCCTCGCGCTGCTGGCGCTGGTCCTGTTCGGCGGCCACGTCATCCGCTCGTTCTCGCTTGCGATGATGTGGGGCATTTTCGTCGCCACCTATTCGTCGATCTTCATCTGCTCGCCGATCCTGATCTATCTCGGCGTGCGCAACGAGGGCGGCGAGACGGCGCCTTCGGCCTCGTCGGCGGCGGCCAAGACGCCGGCCTGACGCGCCGCTCGCGGGTTGATGATGGCGGAACGCAAGTACGACGGATTCGTCCCCGGCTCACACCAGATCGAGGCCTACGGGTCTGGCGGTTTCCGCTTCGCCGGTATGTCGCATCGCGGCTCCATCCTGGCTCTGCCGTCGGGCGTGAGCGCGTGGAGCGTCTGCGACCCCAGGGACATCGACGTCGCCACGTTGAAGCCGCTGTTCGATGAACCAAGGGGCGGCGTGCAGTTCGTGCTGATCGGCACCGGCACCAGCATGGTCCTGCTGCCGCAGTCGCTGCGCCATGCGCTGCGCGTCGCGGGGTATTCGGTCGACGTAATGGCGACGCGCCACGCGAT
>CANJEY010000451.1 GCA_947472615.1 Beijerinckiaceae bacterium | reverse complement strand
TTCGACTTCTTCCCCGAGCTGAAGGCCGAATTCGCCGCCCGTTATCCGGGGACGAAATTCCGCACCACGCGTCCTCCCCTCAGCGAAACCGATCTGATCGACTATCTGAAGGGCTATGACGCGGCGGTGATCGGCCTCGACCGTTTCACCGAAAAGGTCTGCGCCAGCCTGCCGGACCTGAAGGTGGTGTCACTGTGCTCGGCGGGCGTCGATCACGTCGACCCCGAGATTCTCAACCGCCATGGCATCCGCATGTGGTGGGCGGCCGGCATCAACAAGACGTCCGTGTCGGAACTCGCCGTCGCCTACATGGTGATGACTCTGCGCCGCGTGCACGAATTCTCGAGCGTGCTGCGCCGCGGCGAGTGGAAAGGCCCCATGGGTTTCGGGGCGGACCTGCGCGGCAAGACCGTCGGTATCCACGGCTGTGGCCACATCGGCAAGGAAGTCGTCAAACTGCTCCAGCCCTATGGGGTGAAGCTGCTCGCCTGCGATCGCGTCGCCATGCCAGACTTCTACAGCCAGTGGAACGTGGAGGCGGTCGACGCCGACGAAATGTGGGCGCGCTCGGATGTCGTGACGATCCACCTGTCGCGCAACAAGACCACAATCGGCCTCTATGCCGGCGGGGTTCTCGACAAGATGAAGAAGGGCGCGATCCTTATCAATTGCGCCCGCGGGTCCATGGTGGACGAACTTGCCCTGAAGCAGCGGCTCGAAAACGGTCACCTTGCCGGCGCAGCGTTCGACGTCTTCGCCGTCGAGCCCGCCAATGGAAATCCGCTACTCGGCGTACCCAATTTCTTCGCTTCGCCGCACATCGGGGCGACGACGCATGCCTCATGGGAGGCCATGCTGCGCTCGGGCATCCATGGCATCGAACACGCCTACCGGCAGGAGCCGGGCGTCTATCCGTTCGACTGACGGCGCAAATTACACATGAAATTCTCGTTCTTCCATCTGATGCCATGGACCGACCTCGCAGAGGTTCCGGCCGAGTGGCCCGCCCGCAACGCGACTTTCGATCCGGTTCGCGGCAAGGAACTCTATGATTCCTACCTCGCCACCATGGCCCATGCGGAGCAATGTGGCTTCGACTGGGTGGCGGCGAACGAGCACCACTTTTCGCCCTACAGTCTGATGGCGAACTGCAACCTGATCGGCGCCGCGCTGTCACAACGCACCAGCAACATCAAGCTGGCGATGCTCGGCAATCTGCTGCCGCTGCTCAGTCCGATCCGCGTCGCCGAAGAATACGCCATGCTCGACGTGCTGAGCGGCGGCCGGCTCGTGGCGGGCTTCGTGCGCGGCATCCCGCACGAATACATTGCCTACCACGTGCCGCCGAGCGACTCCCGCGCCCGCATGAAGGAAGCGCTCGACATCATCATCAAGGCGTGGACGGAGCCCGAACCGTTCGGCTGGGAAGGTGAGTTTTACCAGCATCGCGCCGTTTCGATCTGGCCCAAGCCCTTCCAGAAGCCGCATCCGCGCATGCTGCTGTCGGCGTCGAACGACGAATCCGCCGAATTCGTCGGCCAATATGACGCCATGATCGGCATGACTCTGATCATCGACCTCGATATCGCCGCACAGACAATCGACACATATCGAAAGGTTTCGCGGGCGCATGGCCGCGATCCCGGCCCCGAAAGCGTGTTGCTGAGCCAGCAGACCTGCATCGCCGACACTGACGAGGAAGCGCGCGCGCATCTGCGCAAGGCGCTCGACTATTTCCACGGCAAGCTGATGCGCCCGCAACAGGATGCGCAGCGGATCGTGCTGCAAAAGACCCGGTTCTTTACCGACGATCAGCAGCGCGAATTCTTCGTGCAACGTCTCGTGACCCACAAGACGCGCTCGCTGGAAGAACAGATCGACGCCGGATCCGTGATCTGCGGCAGCCCGGAAACCGTGGTCAAACAGATCGCCCGCCTGCACAAACATCTGGGCGCCGGCTACATCAACATCAACATGAAGATCGGCGACATGCCAGACGCGGTGGTGCGCCGCGGCATGGACCTGTTCCGCGACCGCGTGCTGCCGCACGTGACCGATCTCTGACCGCGCCGGAGCCCCCGTGACCGCGCCAACTTTTTCGCAACAGGATCATCAACTGCCGCATGGCGTTCTGCGTGTGCGCTCCGGCGGCGACGGCAGGCCCGTCGTGCATCTGCACAGTGCAGCCGGACCGCGCATCACGCCTGTCATCGCGCAACTCTCGCGCGCGCATCGCGTGCATTGCCCGATTGCGCCCGGCTTCGACGGTCAGCCTGCGCTCGCGGATGTCGCCACGATCGACGCTGTGGCTGACTTCGTCGCCGCCTTTATCCGCACCGCTTGCGAAGGCCGCTGCGACGTCATCGGCGAAAGCTTCGGTGGCTGGATCGCACTTTGGCTGGCCGTGAAGCATCCAGACCTCATCGGTCAATTGGTGCTGGAAGCGCCTGCCGGACTACGCGCCACTGGCGAAGGCGGACTGCCGGACGACGCCGCGGAACGCTTGAAGCGCCTCTATGCCCAACCGGGAAATGCCCCTCCCGAAACGCGACCGGAAGCCGTTCTGATGGCGAACCGCCGCGCTACGCTGGGCTACACCAAAGGCGTCGCGTTCGACGCAGCGCTGGCGGATCGACTGACCGCCATTCGCGCCCGGACGCTGATCCTGATGGGAACGCAGGACGGAATCATCCCTGCCTCGACCGGCCATCTACTCAAGAGCCGCATCGCACTTTCGCATCTGATCTATATGCACGGCGCAGCGCATGCGATCGAGATCGACCAGCCGCAACGGACCGCCGCGCTCATCGGCGACTTCCTCGACCGCGGCGAGAGCTTTCTGGTACGCGAGCGATAACCCCATTCCCACGACGACAAACGAAATTTGATGCGATTGCTCGCTGGTCCACTGGTCACAAGCTCTACATCTGGAGCAAGGAATGCTGAATAGGACGCTGGCTGACGAACTCGATCTGAAATGGCCGAAGGAAGGCGCGGCCTGCGTACCCTATTGGGTCTATACGGACCCGCGCGTGTATGCCGCGGAACAGGAGCGCATCTTCGCGCGGTCATGGAATTACGTGGCGCTGGAAGCGGAGATTCCCAAGGCTGGCGATTTCGTCCGCTCTACGGTCGGAGACAAATCGATCATCGTCACCCGCGATGCGTCCGGCGAGATCAGAGCTGTCGCAAACCGCTGCGCCCACCGGGGCGTCGAGTTCTGCCGCCAGCCGCACGGCAATGCCCCGAAGTTCATCTGCCCCTATCATCAATGGACGTACGACAGTTCCGGCAAGCTCGTCGGCGTGCCATTTCGGCGCGGCTACAACGGCAAGGGCGGCATGCCGGACGATTTCGACATGAAGGATCATGGACTGCGGACGCTGAAGGTCGCCGTTCGCAACGGCGTCATCTTCGCAAGTTTCGATCACAGCATTGAAAGTCTGGAGGACAATCTGGGCGTCGCAATGCTCAAATACTTCGAC
>CANJEY010000450.1 GCA_947472615.1 Beijerinckiaceae bacterium | reverse complement strand
GGACAAGCGCCAGCTTTCGCCCGCGCTGATGGGCGAGGATTTGAGCGGCATCCGCATCGGCTACATCGAGCTCACGGCCAACCCGCGGATCGCGGGCGACGTCCGCACCAACACGCGCGCCTCGCTCGCTGCCTGGGAAGCCATGGGCGCCGAGGTCGAGGAAGTGACCGACAAGATCGACTGGATCGAATATGAGGGCCGCGTGCTCTACCAGGCGGGCTTTGCAGTCACTTGCGCGCAATATCTGCCGAAGTGGCAGAACCAGATGGACCCGGTGACCTTGGCCTTCATGGAACGCGGCGCCAAGTTCACCCTGGCCGATTTCCGCAACGCCCAGTTCGCCCGAACCACGCTCTTCCGCAAGATCCAGTCGCTGTTCGAGCGCTACGATTTCCTGGTGACGCCGACCAACGCCCGCACCGCGCTCGACGTGACGCATGACGCGGCCAACGACGAGGTCGTGATCGACGGCGTGAAGTGCGGCATCACACGCCAGGGCTGGACGTCCTACCAGTATCCTTTCAACCTCACCGGCCACCCCGCCCTCGGGCTTCGGCACCGATGGCCTACCGACCTCGGTCCAGATCGTGGGCAAATGGGGCGCCGAGACCGACGTGCTGCGCCTGGGCGCCCTTCTGGAGCGGGCGCGGCCGTGGGCTCAGCACCGACCGGCGGCGGTGTAACCTATTGCGAATCCGATTATTATTGTATATACGATAATTCGTGCGCATCACCTTCGATCCGGCGAAGCGGGCGCTCACGCTCGACAAGCGCGGGCTGGATTTCGCTCTTGCCGGCCTGGTGTTCAGCAATCGGCATATGACGCGCGCCGACGACCGGCAAGATTATGGCGAAGACCGTTTCATTTCGATTGGTCGCCTCGGTAGGGATGTCGTGGTGCTGGTTTGGACGCCCCGTGGTGATGCGCGGCGAATTATTTCGATGAGGAAGGCCAATGGCCGTGAAAAAGCGTTCTTCGAAACGAAGCTGGCGTGACCCTGACGACGCGCCGGCGCTCGGCCGTGCATGGTTCGACGAAGCCGATGTCATGCTCGGCCCCAAGGTCGTTCGCCGCGGACGGCCAACGGCTGCAACGACGAAGCAGGCGATTTCCATACGATTGGACAAGGACGTTCTCGCGCACTTCCGTGAAGCAGGCTCGGGATGGCAGGCGCGCATCAACGCCACGCTCCGGCGCTCGATGGCGAACACGAAGCGGTAGCAGGCGCGGCCGGGAGCCCAGCATCGGCCGGCGGCGTTCGTTTAGCGGCATTGAATATGTCATCAATGATGCCTATATTCGTGCCGGCAGAATTGGAGCCCTCGTCCATGCGTACCACCGTCGCTCTCGACGACGACCTCGTCGCAAAGGCTCAGGCTTTCACCGGGGTCAAAGAAAAGTCCAGCTTGATTCGCGAAGCGCTCAAGGCGTTGATCGAACGCGAGAGCGCGCGGCGATTGGCGCGGTTGGGCGGCAGCGATCGCGCCGCGAAGGCACCGCCGCGGCGCCGGTCGACGCCCGCGTGATCCTGGTCGACACGTCCATCTGGATCGACCATCTGCGCGCCAGCGACAAATCGCTGTCGAACCTGCTCAACGCTGGAAGAGTCTTGGCGCATCCCTTTGTCGTGGGCGAATTGGCTCTGGGGAGTCTGCGGCAGCGCGACATCGTCCTGAATGCTCTATCGGACCTGCCTCAGGCCAAGGTGGCGACACACGGGGAAGTCCTGATCTTCATCGACCAGCACGCATTGTCCGGGCTCGGTATCGGATATGTTGATGTCCACCTGCTGGCGGCCGTTCGGTTGACAGCCGGGGCCGTCCTCTGGACACGCGACAAACGGCTCCACAAGGTTGCCGATCGTTTGAAGCTGGCGATGGCCTAGCCCTGCCCGAGACTGTTGATCTCGCCCGCGGAAGGCGCAAAATTGGGGCCTCTCTCCCGCAGGAGGTCCGCATGCGCCGACGCCATCTGCTCGCCCTGTCCGCCGGGGCCCTCGCTGCCCCTTCGCTGATCACGTCCCCTGCCCGCGCCGCCGTCGAGACCCGCGAACTGAACGGCTATCGCATCCGCACCTTCAATGTCCGGCCGGGGTCGGGTTCGCGAGACGTCGCCTGCAACATCGACGGCACGGTGTGGTTCTGCGGCCAGCGCGACGGCACGCTCAACCTGCTCGATCCGCGCGACGGTGGGCTGAAGGTGATCAACCTCGGCCCGGGCGCGGCACCGCACGGCGTCGTGGTCGGGCCCGACGGCGCCGCCTGGGTGACCGAAGGCGGCCAGAACGCGATCGCCCGTGTCGATCCGAAGGACCATCGCGTACAACTCTGGAAGCTGAACGGCGGTCCGGCCAGCGCCAACCTCAACACGCCGGTCTTCGACAAGACCGGCACGCTCTGGTTCACCGGCCAGGGTGGCGCGCTCGGCCGCTTCGATCCCAGGACCGAGAAGACGCAGGTGTGGGACGCGCCGCGCGGCTACGGCCCCTACGGTATCGCGCTCACCCCGCAGGGCACGGTCTGGTACGTGTCGCTGGCCGGCAACTATCTCGCCCAGATCGACCTTGCGAGCGGCGCGCCGCGCATCGTCGAGCCGCCGACACCGCAGCAGGGCGCGCGCCGCGTCTGGTCCGACAGCCAGGGCCGGCTCTGGATCAGCGAATGGAACAGCGGGAACGTGAGCATGCACGACCCGAAGGACGGCAGCTGGAAGAAGTGGAAGCTGCCGGGCGAGAAGCCGCGCTGCTATTCGGTCTATGTCGACGACCGCGACGCCGTCTGGCTCACCGACTTCTCGGCCAACGCCGTCGTGCGCTTCGATCCCGGGACCGAGACCTTCGTCTCCTTCCCGTCGGACAAATCCGGCGCCAACGTGCGCCAGATGGCCGGTCGACCGGGCGAGGCGTGGGGCGGCGAGTCGGGGACCAACCGCATCGTCGTCATCGACAAGCCGCAAGCCTGAGCGCATGCGGTTCTGGATCGTGGCGGCAGTGTTGTTTGCCGCATCGGGCGCCGCGCGCGCCCAATCCTGCAACGTGCAGGCGTTCGAACCCTGCAAGGCCTGTCATGCGCTGACCAGGGATGCCGGCCAGAAACCCGGACCGCAGCTCGTGGGCGTGATCGGCCGGCCCGTCGCCGGCGATCCGGCCTTCGATTATTCGCCGGCGCTGCGGGCGGCGCGCGACAAGGGCGATATCTGGACGCGCGAGCGACTCGATCTCTTCCTCGGCGATACCGAGGCGATGTATCCCGGCGGCTGGATGGGCAGTCCGCCGATCCGCGATGCAAAGGCACGGGCCGACCTTCTGTGTGTTCTGGGCGGGCCATGAGCTAAGCTCGGCCCAAGAACTCTGGGAGGAACTTCATGCGTTTCGTCACTGTACTCGCGGGCGCGCTCGCCCTGCTCGCCGCCCACCCCGCAGCGGCGGAATATCCCGACAAGCCGATCCGGATCATGGCGCCCTACGCGCCAGGCGGGAACATCGACG
>CANJEY010000449.1 GCA_947472615.1 Beijerinckiaceae bacterium | reverse complement strand
GCGGGCTGGCCCGGAATGTACTTGCCCATGTGGCGCGACATCAGCCGCGCATAGGTGTCATAGAGGCCGCCGGCCGACGTGCCGACGATCAGATGCAACTGCCGCCCGCGATAGAAATCCTCGACCGGGTCGGCCGTGGCCGGGCGGGGCGCAGACCCCGTCAGGCTGGCTGCGATCAGAATGATGCGCGCCGCCGCGCGCCCTGTAGTCGAGCCCATGCGTCCTCCCGTCGCTGCTTTGCGCAGTTTGCTGAGGACATTTGAGCACCAAATCCGTCGCCCGAACAGGGCCGAGACGGCATTCGGGCGCGTCCGCTGTCTTGCTGCTTTCGAGCAAGCCCGTGGCGAGTCAGGCTAATCGTGTCGATCACACCGTCTAGTCTGGCTGGGCGAAGCGACTGTCAGGCTTGAGTTTTTCATTTTCGCCATCAAGTTTCGAGAACGATCTCGAATATGTGGAAACGCGCATGCCCGTTACGCTTCCGAAACGAAACGGGGGTGAAATCTTGGCCGAAAAACTCGGAATTGGCATTGAATACGTTCAAAATACTTTGGAATAAAAATAAATTATATGAGTGATAAATCATTGAAAATGAGTCAAAAATGGACTTATCCCGAAACGGTAACGATATTATATTCATATGAGAACGAATTTGAATGCCAAAATACTCGGCATCGAATGTAAAAATCAGCACAACGGGGTATTCAGCCGCGGTTCAGTATATTTATTCTACAACCGCTTGAACGATCTCGAAAAAATCCACTGGAGAAGGGGTCGTCGAAAGGAGGGTAGGGGGCCGAAATCGAGTATTTCACCGCATGAATCAATCACATCGCTCTTCCATCGAAGAGCCAGCCAACGAGGTGCTTCAATGCTCAGAATTACAATGTCGGCGCTGCTTGCGGCGTCCAGTTTCCTCAGCGTCGCGTCGGTCGATCTCGCACAGGCCGCCGTTCCGGCCGCCCAGCGCCAGACCTGCCAGATGGCGTTCAATCAGAACATGTCGGCGATCGAGGAGATGGCCAAGGCCAATAACAAGGCGGGGATTCAGGCGCTGATGAGGCGGGCCGGCTGCTCCGACGCGGGTGTACAGGTCAGCAAGGCGGCCAATGTCGTTTCGCAGGAAAAGAGGGGCTTAAGGCCGAGGATTAAGGTTGTCTGCCGCTTCGCGTTTCCGCCGGGCGTCGTGATTTGCACCGTCAGAATCGGCTGATCTGTCAGCCAGGAGCCCGGCGGCGCGATCCGCCGGGCTTTGCGGATGTTTCACAGCCCGCTTGCGTGTTTCACAAAGCAGGCATATATACCCATCTAGGAACGAGGTCCAATTCCTGGAGCGGCGGCATGTCGGACCATTTCACCCCCAATTCCTCCGGCATGCTGACCCACGGTCAGGTCTGGGGGGCGATCGACGCGCTGGCGCTGCGCCATGACATGACGCCCTCGGCTCTGGCCAAGAAGGCGGGACTCGACGCCACCACGTTCAACAAGTCGAAGCGGAGGTCTCCGGACGGCCGGCTGCGCTGGCCTTCGACGGAATCGATCGCCAAGGTGCTCGACGCCACCGGCGCGACGATCGACCAGTTTCTCGGCATGGTCTCGCAGACATCGCCGCCGGGCCGGGTGACGATCCCGCTGATCGGCATGGCGCAGGCCGGAACCGGCGGCTATTTCACCGATGGCGGCTATCCGGTGGGGGGCGGCTGGGACGAGGTGAATTTTCCCAATCTGGCCGACGATCATTCCTATGCGCTGGAAATTTCTGGCGAATCCATGATGCCCGTCTATCGAGACGGCGACACGATCATCGTTTCGCCCGGCGCGGCGCTGCGGCGCGGCGATCGGGTGGTGGTGAAGACGATCGAGGGCGAGGTGATGGCGAAGGAACTGAAGCGCCGCACCGCCCGGACGGTCGAACTGCGCTCGCTCAACCCCGAACACGAGGATCGCGTCCTGCCCAACGAGCAGGTGTCGTGGATCGCCCGCATCGTCTGGTCTAGTCAGTGAAGACCAGCCACAGGCCGCGCGCCACATAGATCAGGCTCAGGACCCAGATCAGCGCCCGGGTGCCGCGCCGGAAATGCACGTCCGACATGCGGTTCAGGAGGCCCGCCGCCGCCGAGCCGCCGGCGAACGAGATCAGCACGTAGATGCCGAGCAGCCACCACTGGATCGAGTCGCCGTCGTTCAGCGCCGCGAGGCCGAAGTACACGAAGCGCCCGGCCTGCGAGAACAATTGCATCACCGCCTTGGTGGCGACGGTGACGTGGCGGTTCAGATTGCTGGCCTGGAAGAAGGCGTCGAGCACATTGCCGCCCGCGCCGACCGAAATCTGCAGCAGCATCACCAGAAACCCCGAGAAATACGGAATGCCGGGCCGCTCGATGTCGGGCGCGAAGCGCTTCGGCAGAAGGTCGGCGATGATCGGCGCGAGGCCGAGGCCCAGATAGACCACAGGCTTCGACGGCACGAAGGCGATGAACAGCATCAGCACGTAGGCGACCACCGAGCCAGCCGCGAACCGGATGGTGATCGGCCAGTTCACATGCGCGCGCCACAGGATGCCGCGCCACAGGCCCGAGGTGAACATCAGCGCCGAGAACAGCGTCATGCCGGCGCTGACGGGCAGGAAGAACAGCACGGTCGCCAGAATGATCTGGCCGCCCACCATGCCAAAAATTCCCGACGTGAACGTGCCGACGAAGACCGATGCACCGATGACGAGGGAAGCGGTGAGGCCGATCACGCGGCGGCGCCGAAGTAATCGTTCAGCACGCGTTCGTAGATCGCGGCCAGCCGCTCGAAATCATCCACCTTCACCCGCTCGTCGACCATGTGCATCGTCTGCCCCACAAGGCCGAATTCCACGACCGGACAATAGGATTTGATGAACCGCGCGTCGGACGTACCGCCCGTCGTGGACAGGACCGGCCTGCGTCCGGTCTCGGCCTGGACGGCGCGCGACACCATGTCGACGAACGGGCCGGGCTGCGTCAGGAACGCCAGCGCATTGGTGGGTTCGAACGTCAGCGTATAGCGCGCATTGCCGGCGAATTTTGCCACCCGCGCGCGGATTTCGGCGGCGAGCGTGTCGGGCGTCCACAGGTCGTTGAAGCGAATGTTGAAGCGCGCCTGCGCCTCGGCCGGAATCACGTTCACGGCCTTGTTGCCGGTGTCGAACGTCGTCACCTCGATATTGCTCGCGTCGAAATGCTGCGTGCCGCTGTCGAGGGGGCTCGCCAGCAGGCCGGTGACGATGCGCACCAGATGGTGCACCGGATTGTCGGCGAGATGCGGATAGCCGACGTGACCCTGCCGGCCGTGATCACGATGCGGCCCGACAGCGAGCCGCGCCGGCCGATCTTGATCATGTCGCCGAGTTCGTCCGGGTTCGTGGGCTCGCCCAGAATGCAGTGATCGAAGGTTTCGCCGCGCGCCGCCGCCCAGTCGAGCAGCTTCACCGTGCCGTTGACCGCGGGGCCCTCCTCGTC
>CANJEY010000448.1 GCA_947472615.1 Beijerinckiaceae bacterium | reverse complement strand
CTGTCCGGCCCTTTCGGCACCAGCTGCCGCACCGCGAGAGCATTCAAGATTTGCTGCACCACCAGAGTCGGAAAGATCGTCTGGATCGCATTCGTGGTCAGATCGCCGAGTTCGAGCTTGTGCTCCATCATGCGCACATCGTTCAGCCGATAGGATTCCTTGAGCGATCGCACCTGCTCGCGCTTCACGGCGTCATTCGAGTCGGCGTTACGAACGGTGTAACTGAGGTGATGCCACCCGTCGGGCGATATCTTGACGCCGCCTCCCATGTTCGGCCGCACAACGCCGAACGTGTTGTGAAACACATGCAACAGACTCGCGTGATAGGAATCCTTGTTGTTCTCGGCGTAGAGCTTCCAGTTGTTCGGCAGAACCTGGCTGTGATAGCCGAGCACCTTGAGCGGCTTGATAAACACACGGTCGATATTGGCGGCGAGCTCCGCCCCGATGTAGCTTGCGAACGGCGGCGTTGAATCGCTGAACGTGCCGAGCACCAGCCCCCGATAGGTCTCGACACGCAGCCGCTCCAGCGCATGGCCGCCCATGTCGAAATCGGACGCCAGACCGCCTTTGCCGTCGACGCCCTTGCGGAACGCGATACCGGTGAGGCGTCCATCAAGCCCGTAAGTCCAGTTGTGATAGACGCAGACGAACTCGCGGATGTTGCCGCGCGGCTTGTAGCAGACCATCGCGCCCTTGTGGCTGCAACGATTCACCACCGCATTGATCGAGCCATCCTGCCCGCGCACCATGACGACCGGCGCATCGCCCACCCATGTGTTCTTGTAATCGCCGGGGTTTGGAATTTCGCACGTGAGCCCGAGGAAATTCCACGTCGGCCCGCGAAAGATCGTCTGCTGTTCGCGCGCATAGACCTCCGGGTCTGTGTAGACCCGATAGGGAATGCGCGAATAATCGTCGGTTCGCGCCGCGTCGCTCATCACGCCACCTGACTTCCATCGCTGTTGCGCGCGATCATTGGCCAATCGCGTACCTGCGTCAATGCGGTTGACACAGAGTCGGCCAGCTCTAATCTCGACACGAACGAACAGCGGGAGAGCAGATGACTCGGTTGCCGATCACGATGGCTTGCGGCCCCTATGACCGCATGGAAGCCCTGTCACAAGGCCATATCCAGCCCGAAGGAATCGCGCTGCGCTTCCTGGGCATCCAGTCGTCGCCCGAGATCTTCGCCCGGATGATCAAGACGCGTTCGTTCGACATCGCCGAAATGTCGCTGGCGCATTACATGATCATGCGCAGCCGCAACGAATTTCCCTATATCGCAATCCCGGTGTTCCCATCGCGCGTGTTCCGCCATGGCTACATCTTCATCAACAAGAATTCCGGCATCAGGACGCCGAAAGATCTGGAAGGCAAGCGCGTCGGCGTGCAGGAGTACCGCCAGACGGCCGGAGTCTGGGTGCGCGGCATCCTGCAGGACGATTACGGCGTGAACCTCGACAAGATCCATTGGGTCGAGGGCGGCGTCAACGATCCGCGGCCGGCGGACGACGAGATGGATCTGCGCCCGCTGCAGGACGTTTCGCTCGAACTCATCCCTGAAGACCAGACGCTGAACGACCTGCTCGAAGCCGGCAAGATCGACGCCTATTTCGGCGCGCGCCGCCCCAATGCGTTCGATCGCGGCAAGAATGTCGTGCGCTTGTTCCCCGACTATCGCGAGAAGGAGCGCGACTTCTATCAGCGCACCGGCTTTCATCCGATCATGCACACGCTGGTGATGCACGAGGACTTCCACGCCCAATATCCGTGGGTGGCCGAAAGCATGTTCAAGGCGCTGGAAGAATCGAAGAAAATCGCGATCCGCAATCTGAAATATTCGGGCGCGCAGAAGATGATGCTGCCGTGGCTCTACGACGAGATGGCCGATATGGAAAAGCTCATGGGCCCTAATCCATGGCCGTATGGGCTGAACGCCAACAGGCCAATTCTGACCGCCTTCATGCGCTATCTGGTGGACCAGCACTTTTTGCCCGCGCCCAAGCCGATCGACGAATTGTTCGCGCCGATCGTGCAATGGACGGAGTAAGGGCGCAGTAAGCTACAATAGCTCCCGCGTCACTTCATCGCGACGGGCTTCAGCGACCGGAGGAAACCGACGAGCATGTCGAGATCCTCTGGGGTGAATGCGGCATAACGGTCGAATTCCATGACCCCGACGAGATGCGAGCCATCCGGCCGAACGCCTTTGGTGATGACGGCTTTCAGCTGATCGTCCGTCCATTTCGCAATGCCGTCCGCATTGCCGGGTGTGATGTTTGCCGCCACGACGGAACCGCCGCCCGGCGCGTTGTAGGAATTGCCGCCGCCGCCCGCGCGCGACAGATCCGGCAGGCCATTCACCCGCGGCGTATGGCACTGCAGGCAATGCGCCACGGTCTTGCCGATGTATTCGCCATACGCGAGCTTGTCGGCGCGGTTGGGTTCAGCCACGTGCGTCACCGGCTCATAAGTCGGCAGCGGCGCCGTCGATGCGCTGCGCTCGACCTTGTTCGACACGGGCGGCAGGCTGAGCAGGTAGGCCGCGATCGCACGCGCATCTGAATCGGACAGGGCGCGATAGAAGAACACGCCCATCGGGGGCCGAACAGGACCGCCATCCGGCCGCTTGCCGTTGCGCAGGGCCTCGACGATCTGGTCCTCGGTCCATTTGCCCAGACCTGTTTCGGGATCCGGCGTGAGGTTGGGCGTATTGAGCCCGCCAGCCTTGCCGCCGCCCGCGAATCGCATCGCCTCGATGCGCTTGCCGCTCTGGTCTGTCGGCGTATGGCAGCCCGAACAGATGCCGATGGTCGTCAGATATTTGCCGCGCTCGATCGCCGCCGGATCGGCTGCGAAACTTTTCCCGCCGACAAGCAACGCGATGGCGAGCCCCACCGCCCGCATAGTATTGGTCATCTGAAATCTCCCGCAGCCCCATTCATTATTGTTTCCACACTAGCGCGGCAAATCGACGCGCGCCAGTCAAGGCTACAGGCAGAGAGAATAAAACTGAACTGATCTGATCGTATCGGAGTGTCGGGATGAGCGCGGTGTCTATCGGGCCAGCCGGATCGGGGATGAAACGCTGTCGAGAACCGTGTTGGCGATCGTCTGGAAGGCGACGATCATATCCGCGCCTGTCTGAGCGGGAAGCGCCTTCGACGGATCGGTTGCGCAGGTATTGAACAGATCGACCGCGTGCGGCTTGGTCGACTCGACCTGAAAGCCGATCGTGTAGACGACCACGCCCGCAGCTTTCATGTTGGCGCACAGCGCCGCAGCCTGCGTGTTCATGTCCCCATTCGCAGACTTGTAATAGACGTTGTAGTCGAAGTCCGACATCAGGATCGCCACTTTCACGGTATCCTTGTCGTAGGGCGCGGGCGCGCTGGCGCCGCTGAAGATGCTGCTCCATTTGGGGGACAGCGTGTACCAGGCCCATGCCGTACCGATATGTCCCGCCGTCGTGCCGTTGGCGGAAAACTGATCGATCGCCTGCGACAGCGCCGCCT
>CANJEY010000447.1 GCA_947472615.1 Beijerinckiaceae bacterium | reverse complement strand
TGCTGCGCGGCCGCGCCGTCCGACCAGCTGATATCCATCTGGCTCTTCGCGGCTTCGGCGAGAAACTGCGGGTCTTTCATCACGTCGACGAACGCCTTGCGCAGCGCCGCGAGACGATCAGCCGGCACGTCGGGCGTCGTCACCAGCGCTCGCGCAATGCCCATGTCGGCCGACATGAAGCGCAGAACTTCGCGGTCAGCGTCGTTTTTCGCCAGTTCGTACATCAGCGGCACGTCCGGAAGATCGGGCGCCCGTTTCAGGGCGACCTGCACGAGAATGTAAATCTTCTTTTCGGCGATCCACGCCGGATGGCCGCTCTTCCACGAAGCCCACGAATTCGAGCCACGGCCGCCGACTTCGCCTTTCTCCATCGCGAGATTGACGTCGTTGCCGCCCGGATAGCCGCTGACGATCTTGAATTTCGTACCCACCAGCGCGTTCATCACCGACGGATAGATGTAGGATGTCGTCGCCGTGCCGGGCGAGCCGACGATCAGTTCGCGCTCCATGGCGTCCTGAATGGTTTTGATGCCGGTCGTATGCCACGAGTTGAGTACGTTGGGGCTCTCGGTCGTGTTGCCGATCCAGCCGAACTTACGCACATCGAACTCGACCGCATTGCCGCCCATCGCCTGATAGGACGGCATCGACTGGAAGATGATGTGCAATGCCGTCCCGTCCTTCGGAGCGACTTTCATCATGTGATTGGCGGCCTGAATGCCGACGCCGCCCGGCATGTTGCGCGCCGCGATCGTCGGATTGCCCGGAATGAAGCGGGTCAAATGCCGCGCCATCATGCGGCCGCGAATGTCGTAATCGCCGCCCGGCGATGTCGGAATGATGAGGTCGAGCGTCTTGCCCTTGTAGAAATCCTCGACCGCATCGGCGCGGGCGGAGGCAGGCGCAAGCGACGTCACAAAGACCAGCGCCAGAGCGCAAGCCGCACGATTCAAGGCGATCATTGATTCCTCCCGACGCCGCCGTTTGGATGAGCCTATCAGGCGGCGTGCGGGATGGGAATCGGGGCTTCTATCGGAACGGCGTCAGACCGGATCGTAGTAATGAATCTCGATCAGCATGCAGCCGGTGTCGGAGCGGAACGGTCCGTGCGCCGCGCCCGGCGGGCGGCAGGCGTACGTGAAGGGCGGAAACGTCTCGCCGCCCTTGCCGTTCGCATCGTTACCGACTGTCAGATCGCCGGAAAACAGGAACACCTCTTCCCAGTAATCGTGCGTGAACGGCGCGGTCGTGTAGACGCCGGGCTCGAACTTCAGGATGCGCGTGCGCGAGCCGCGCTTGTTGGCTTCGTCGAGCCCACCCGAAATGATCTTCTGCTGAATGCCCGACGGATAACCGGCCGGCACTTCCCAGCCGGCCAACAGGTCGAGCGTATGAAATTCGTCATGCAGCTTGTTGATCGGCATTCGTGGCTCCCGCACAAAAGTCTGGAAAGGGCTCAGCCGAGAATCGGCAATTCGACGATGGAATATTGGTGCTTCAGCGAACGCCCGCGCACCGGATCGTGCAGCTCCATCTCGAACAACGGCGAGGGACGGATGCCGCCCTTCGCGGCGAGCGTGCCGCAGAACATGATCGAAGCATCCTCGAATTTCGTGATCTTTTCGAGCAGGCCAATCAGATCGAGCGGCGGCAGCATGCTGGTGACCGGACCTTCCTGATAGATCGTCCGCACGCCGTTCTCGACGATGTGTGAGCGCAACATCAGTGAATCCCAGTGATCGGCCACGTCATCGAAGGCCCAGAATTCAGGCGCAAACGGTTTATCGCACATTTGCTTTGAGACGGTGACGTTGTAGGTTTCGACCTCGCGATCGGTGTGATCGGAACCGAGCCCGACCCACAGCTTGCCACCGTCCTTGAACAACGCAAATTCGACTTCGCCGCTCGACGCGCCGCCGGACGCCTGAATTGTGGCGTCGGTTGTCATCCGTGTCGCCGCAACGCGATAAAAGATCGGCGTCGTCGCCGGCCGCTTGACGCCCAACTCCTCAAGTTCGCGGATATGTTTTTCCAGTGCGGCGCGATCACGGCCGGTCCAGCCGGCGATGATCGCCTGCCTGATGGTGATCGATTTGCGAGCGCTCGTGGAGCCACTGATGAAATTACAATCGATGGTGTTGGACAAGTCGCTTACTCCCTGCGGGCGGCGTCAGACTTTGGCGGGCGAGCGCGACGGCGCGCCAGATAGATAGGTCGAGAAATCGCCGCCCCCGATGGTGAAATCCTTGAAGCTGGTCGCCACGTCGGCGAACTTCGCGCGCGTGAAACGATCGCGCTGGTCGAACGGCACAGTGGCGTCGAGTGCGAGCTTCGCCCTGATGCCGTCCTTCGAGGCGCGCACATATTCGTGGCCGCGCGCGCCCGGAATAATGATAATGTCCTGCGACGCCTCAAAGCGGGTAGCGAGCGCATATTCGACGTCGGCCGGATCCTGAATGTTGATGTCGTCATCGACGGCGATCACCATGTCGAGATCCTTGAGGGTCGCGAAGGCGCCGAGAATCGCGTTACGCTGCAAGCCGTCGTGCTGGCGCACCGACTTGCGCACCTGCAGCACAGCATGAAAACGATGCAGGCCGCCGGCCGTCATCTCCACATCGGTGACAAACGGGAAGGCCGGCTGCAGCGCGCTCATCAGGCTCGCTTCGAGCACATATTTGCGCAGCATGATCGTCTCGCGGCCATAGCCGTTGATCGCGTGATAGATCGGGTTGCGGCGATGTGTAACGGCGGTGATCTGCACGACCGGCGCATTGCCGGGGGGCGACAGGAAGCCGACGAATTCGCCAAACGGCCCCTCGTGCGCGGTCGTTTCGGGTAGAATGACGCCCTCCAGCACGATCTCGGTTTCGGCCGGCAGAAACAGATCCTGCGACACAGCCCGCACCAGTGGGATCGGCTTGCCGCAGAGGCCGCCGGCGGCTGCGAGCTCACTGACGGATTCGGGCATGCGCGCGCCCATGGTGGCGGCCGCAAGCTGCACGGACAGATCCGTGCCGATGCAGATCGCGATCGGCAGAGGCTTACCGGCCTTCTGGGCGCGCTCGAACGCGGCGCGCAGATGGCGTCCGTAGTCGAGCTGGATCAGCGTGCTGTCCGGCCCCGCCAGTTGCAGGCGGTGATACGAGCAGTTGTAAACGCCCGTCTCGGGATCGCGCACGACCACGACGCCCGCAGTGATGAAGCGTCCGCCATCCGCCGGCGTGTGACGCAGCAACGGAAACATGCGGCCGATGTCGATGTTCTGCGTGACGACCACCTCTTGCGCGGGCGCGGCGTCGACATTGACGGGAGCAATCGGCTTGTCGAGGCCGCGGCTTATCAGCTGGCGCAGATCGCGATAATCGACCCCGAAGGCCGCTTCGCAGTTTTCCTTGCTGCACAGCAGGTTTCCGATGACCGGAACGTCGTAGTCCTTGACGTTCGGGAACGCCAGCGCGATGCCGCCGTCGTGTTTTTTCATGACGCTGGCGAGTTCGAGATCCCAGTTCACCGGCGTGTC
>CANJEY010000446.1 GCA_947472615.1 Beijerinckiaceae bacterium | reverse complement strand
TCAGCAATTTGCCGGCATTGGGGTGCGGCGAATCCTTCACCGCCGCGATGATCGAGAAAATCCCGATCGACGGCTGCATCGGAATCCACTCGACTGGCGCGCCCTGCTGTCGGCTGATTGTGACGTGGCTGTTGTTCACATGCACCGCGATGGCGAACTCGCCCGCCATGGTCTGATCCACCACCTGACGGGGGGACACTGCAAGCGGGGTGATCCGCTGCGCTGCGAGCGCCTTCAGATAGTTCAGGCCCTTGTCCTGCCCCATCTCGCGCAGCACGATGCCGACGAAGCCCGGCACTGACGTCGGATCGGGTCCGACCGCCCACACCATCTTGCCCTTCCATTTCGGATTGAGCAGATCCTCGTAGGTGCGCGGCTCGGTTCCGCGCGGCACGAGATCGGTGTTGAAAGCCGAGACGCGCACGTAGAGATTGGTGGCGGTCCAATAGCCATTCCGGTCGAGGTATTGCGGCGGCAGGCGCTTGGCGGAGTCAGGCTGCCACTTCAGCGCAAGGCCAGCCTTGACCAGCGACGCCATGCCGGTGCCGTCGATCGCATCGGCCTGCACGGCGCCGGCTTTCGCCTCGTTGATGACGCGTAACAGGCCCTCGCTCGATCCGGTGCGGACGTAAGTGACCTTGATGCCGTAATTCTTCTCGAACGCCTTCGCGGCGGGATCGACGAACTGGTTGACGATCTGGGTCGTGTACCAGACGACCTGACCTTCCTTCTTGGCCGCGTCGATGAGCGCCCGATCGGCGGCAAGTGCCGAGGTCGCAGCAAGCGCGAAGGCTGCAGCGGCGAAGCCGAAGCGACGTTTCATGGCGTTTCCCCTCGCGTTGCGGTCGATCAGCGGAAAATGTCTTTCCAGATGCTGTACCACTCGGCCGATTTCTCCTCGACCTCGTCGGGCATCAGGTAGTGCACTCGCCATTCCTTGCCGTCCGGGCGCATGCCGGGATCGCGCGGCGGCACATCCGGATCGACCGGCAGATAGTCCGCATCGGCGTAGAGCTTCTGGCCTTCCTTCGAGACCAGGAATTCCACCAGCAGCTTCCCGGCGTTCACATGCGGCGCGTCCTTGGTCATGCCGACGATCGAAAAGAACGCAATGGCGGGCTGCATGCGCACCCATTCCACGGGCGCGCCCTGCTGCTTGCTGATCTGAACATGGCTGTTGTTCACATGCACGCCGATCGCATATTCGCCCGCCATCATATTATCGACTGCCTTGCGGGCCGATGCGTTGATGGGCGTTATGTTCTGCGTTGCGAGTTTCTTCAGGTAGTCGAGGCCTTTCTCGCGGCCGTATTCAGACAGGATCACGCCGACGAAGCCCGGGACCGCCGTAGGCTCGGGGCTGACCGCCCACCCCATGCGATTCTTCCACTTCGGGTTCAGCAGGTCTTCGTAGGAGCGCGGCTCCTCGCCTTTTTTCACGAGTTCGGTGTTGTACCCCGAGACGCGAACATAGAGGTTGGTCGCCGTCCAGTAGCCCTTCTGGTCCCAATAGGCTTGCGGCAAACGCTTGATGCCTTCGGGCTGCCACTTAGCCGCATAGCCGGCAGAGACGAGCGCGCCGAGGCCGGTTCCGTCGATGACGTCGGCCTGCGTCTTGCCGGCCTTGGCTTCGTTGATGACCCGGATCGTATTTTCGCGCGAATCGCCGCGCACGTAGCTCACCTTGACGCCGTACTTCTTCTCGAAATAGGCGGCGGTCGGCGCCACGAACTGATTGACGATCTGGGTTGTGTACCAAACGACCTGACCTTCCTTCTTGGCGGCGTCGATCAACGCCTGATCTACGCCTTGGGCCGTGCAGGGCAGGGCGCTCATCGCCGTGACGCCGAGCGCAACAATCGTTCGAGTCGTGAGCATTCGCGCCTCCGTTCAGCCGACGAGGAACACCGGCAATTGCCATTCCGATTCTAGCACGCGGAAATCGAGCCGGGCCGGCGCATCGATCTTCACCGGGCCGGGGTCGGGGATGAACCGCGTGAACAGGTGCACGCCTTCGTCGAGGCGCACGATGCCGTTGATGTAGGGCGCGCTCGCCGCGAAAGCCGCCGATGGCGCGCGGTGGATTTCGCTGAAGCTGTAAACGCGCCCGCCGCCGGCCGCATGTTTCCATGTGAGATCGCTGGCGCCGCAATCGCTGCACACGATGCGTTTGGGATGGTAGTGGCGATTGCAGTGGCCGCAGTGGCGTAGCAGCAATTCCTTGCGTTCAAGGCCCTGCCAGTATTCGGCGGTCTCCGGCGAGGGTTGATAGAGACCCAGCGACACCGGGCCGGCGCGCATCGGAATGCCTTGGGCCCAGTCTTCGAGCTTGATGCGGTCTTCGCTCACTGCGCGCGCTCCTTCGAAACGATCATCACCGAATGCGACGCCAGAATGCCACCGTGGCCGTGCACGAGGCCCACGGATACATCCTTCGCCTGCAGGCCTTCTGCGCGGCCCCAGATCTGGTCGACGGTTTCGTGCAGATTGTAGAGACCCTGCGCCATCTGGCCGAACGACAGATAGCCGCCCATTGTGTTGAACGGCATGCCGCCCTCGTAATCCACGTGGCCGTCCATCACGTAGTCTCCGCCTTCGCCTTTCTTGCAGAAGCCGAACTCCTCCAGCATCATCAGATGCACGAAGGAGAACGGCGCGGACGTCTGCACGATGCCGATGTCCTTCGGTTTCAGGCCGGACATTTCGAACGCCTGTTTCGACGCCATGGCGCAGCCGGTGTTGGTGAGGTTCGGCTCATGACCGATCGGCCCCACATCCCACGCGCCCATGCGCTCACTGATCCATTCATGCGTGGTTTGCTGGCCGAAGCCGGCAATCCAGGTCGGATTTTCGTGATGTTTCGCGAGCTCGGCGCGCGTGATGATGAACGCCGTTGAAATGCCGCCCGGATAGTTCACAGCGCAATCGAGCAGATGTAGCGGCGAGGCGATCATGCGTGAGTTGATCACATCGTCGATGGTGATCTCGCCGCGATTGCGCATCGCCGCATAGGGATGCTTGATCGCCCACTTGCGGTTTTCCACCGCGACCTTCGCCATCTGTTCGGACGTGACGCCGTATTCGTGCATGTAGCGGCAGGCGACCTGCGCGTAGAGCGATGGCGTCGTCGGCCCGAAGGGGGCCTCGAACTGCGGATTGCTTTCACCGGCGGCGTTCTGGCCGACCTTGTCGCGCACCCATACGCCGGAGGCCTCGTTGGTGACGCAGAGCGCGTAATCGACCAGACCCGAGTTCAGCGCCAGAATCGCCAGTTCGATCGTGCCGAGCGCGCCCGCGCCGTGGGCGGTTACTTCGGTGTTGAACGTCGGGGCGATCTTCAACTCGTTGAGCAGAGTCTGGTTGTATTGCAGCGTGCGATAGGACGTCGGGCAGCGGCCGGTGAAGAAGGCCCCGATCTGCCCGCGCTTTATTCCCGCCGCCTGAATCGCCTTGGCGGATGCGATCGAACCGAGTTGCAGCGCCGTAAGGATGGATGAATCCTCGCGCCGCGTCATCTGCCGGCCGATGCCGACGATGGCGGCGCTATA
>CANJEY010000445.1 GCA_947472615.1 Beijerinckiaceae bacterium | reverse complement strand
AGGGCGGCGAGGGAAGCGGTCAGGGTCTTCTTGAAATTGGTGTTCATGGCTCTCTCCTGTTGGTCTGCCGTGGGCTTGTCCCGTTCGGCGATGTTTGGAGATTAGTCACCATAACGGCGGAGCGATGTGCGCGGACGCACAGGGCGGAGAGTTTGGATTTTTCGACCCCGCGAGCGAGCCATCGATCTACCAACGAAGGTCATCCCGGACGCCGAAGTCGATCCGGGATCCAGAGGTTCTCGTCCAGATCGTAGATCTGGATTCCGGGTTCGCGCCTGAGGCGCCCCCGGAATGACGCGTTGGGCGTTCCACGGCGCATTTGCGTGTCAGCGGGAGTCTGGACAACCGGCGTTAATCCCACGATCTCTTACGCATGATTTCGCCGGAACCTGCCCATGTCGATTGAAGTCTGGTTCGCCTTCGTGGCGGCCTCCGCCGTGCTGCTGATTATTCCCGGCCCGACCATCGTGCTTGTGATGTCCTATGGGCTCGGGCAGGGCTGGCGGGCTGCGCTGCCGATGGCGGCAGGAGTGGCGCTCGGCGATTTCACCGCCATGAGCCTGTCCATGCTTGGCATCGGGGCTCTGTTGGCCGCTTCGGCCAGTCTGTTCGCGGTCGTGAAACTGGCGGGCGCGGCCTATCTGGTCTGGCTTGGCGTGCGACTGTGGCGCGCTGGCGGGACGTTCGAGGCGCAGCCGCGCGACGGAAGGGCGACGGCCGTGCGGATGATCGGCCACGCCTGGCTGGTGACGGCGCTCAACCCGAAAAGCATCACGTTCTTCGTCGCCTTCCTGCCGCAGTTCATCGACGGCGACACGGCGTTACCGCCGCAGATGGCGATGTTCGTCGCGACATTCGTGACGCTGTCGTTCCTGAACGCGCTCGCCTACGGGCTCATCGCCTCGAAGGCGAGGGCGATGGCGGCCGACAGCCGCGCCGTCGGCCTGTTCAACAAGACCGGCGGCGCGCTACTGATCGGCGCAGGCCTCGCCACGGCGACCCTGCAGGGGTCCAAGGGCTGAATTCAGCCGAACTTCAGGAATAGCAGGGAATACGGGCCTTTCAGTCCCCCCACGGCCTTCTTCGCAGCGTCTGCGTCGCCGGCGCGGGCGGCGGCTTGCAGCGCGTCGATGGAGGCCTTCATGGCGCCCAGCGCCTGCGCATAATCCGGTTTTCCGGCGGCGTCGGCTGGCGGCCGGGCGGCGATATCCGAGTACAGATAGGCCAGAATCGCGGCGTCCTCGCGCAGTCGTCCGAGGCCTGCGGCGCTGAAGCCGTCATAGCCTTCGCCCAGCACGCCTTCCATCTTGGTGTGATAGGCGTTCATGCGGTCGGAGAAGACCACGACCCCATTGCGCTCGCGCAGCGCGGCGAGATCGTCACGGATTTTCTCCAGCGTCTCGTGCGACTTGGCGAGTTCGCCCTTGTCGGCTTCGGCGGTTGCCTGCGCGATGACGGCGGCGACCGACTTCAGCGTGTCCGGATATTTTGCGTCGTCTGCGTATTGCGGCGGCGGGGAGGCGGACCATTTCTGCGTTAGCGCCGACCATTGCGCCGTCAGGCCCTTGAGGGCGTCGAGCGTGGCGGCCTTGTCGTTCTTGTTGGTCTGAAACAATGCGACCCGATAGCCCGCATAGGTCGAGCGAACCTGCGTCTCGAAATCCGCGAATGGGCCGGCCCAGACAGATGAGGAAGCCAGAAGGGCCGCGATGGCGGCGGCGCTCAACAGGGATGTGCGTTTCATCGGAATGATCCTCGTTCATCGCGACGGAATGTCGGTCTCTGTAAAACGTATATTACAAATATATGAAATGAATTTGATGCAGATCAAACGGGAGGCCGGCGTGTCGCAATGGGCGGGCGGGGCCTTCAACGCTTTGTTGCCGCTTTCCTGCCTATCCTGCCGCATCCCGATTGGAGTGCAGGACCAGCCATGACCCAGACCGACGTCGCCGCCGCCTTCGCCGCCCTCGAAGCGCATCGCGTGGAGGTCGGCCATCGGCGGATCGCGGATCTGTTCGCCGCCGATCCGGGGCGGTTCGGGCGCTTTCAGGCGCGGCTCGACGATCTGTTGTTCGACTATTCAAAACACCGCATCACCGACGCGACGCTGGCGCATCTACTGACGTTGGCGCGCGCGGCGCAGCTCGAACAGAAGCGCGCCGACCTGTTCGCCGGCGCGCATGTCAACAACACCGAGGACCGCGCCGCCTTCCACATGGGCCTGCGCAATCTGTCCGGTCATAAGGCGATGGTGGACGGACGCGATGTGTCGGGCGACGTCGAGGATGTGCGCCGCCGCGTCAATGCTTTCGCCAACGCGCTACGTGACGGGACGCTGCGCGGCGCGCGCGGCGAGACCTTCACCGACGTCGTCAACATCGGCATCGGCGGCTCCGATCTCGGTCCCGCCATGGCGGCGCGCGCGTTGAGCCCGTATGCGGACGGCCCGCGCGCGCATTTCGTGTCAAACGTCGACGGCGCGGATCTGGCCGACACGCTGGCGCGTCTCGATCTGTCGCGGACGCTGTTCGTGATCTCGTCAAAGACCTTCACCACGCAGGAGACGATGACGAACGCGCATTCGGCGCGCAAACGCGTTGCCGACGCGCTGGGCGAAGCGGCGGTGGGCGATCACTTCGCGGCCGTATCGACCAAGCTCGATCTGGTGGCGAAATTCGGCATCAAGCCGGATCGGGTCTTCGGCTTCTGGGACTGGGTTGGCGGCCGCTATTCGATCTGGTCGGCCATCGGACTGGCGTTGTCGATCTCAATGGGGCCGAAGATTTTCGAAGACTTTCTGCGCGGCGGCGAGGATGTGGATACGCATTTCCGCGACGCGCCGTTGCAGGAGAACATCCCGGTTCTGATGGGCCTGCTGGGCGTCTGGTATCGCAATGTCTGGGGCTTCGGGTCGCACGCCGTGATCCCTTACGACCAGCGGCTGGCGCGCTTTCCGGCCTATTTGCAACAGCTCGACATGGAGTCGAACGGCAAGTCGGTGATGCGCGACGGCGCGCCCGTCCTTCACGCGACTGCGCCGGTGATCTGGGGCGAGCCCGGCACCAACGGCCAGCACGCGTTCTTCCAGATGCTGCATCAGGGCACGGATGTGATTCCGATCGACTTCATCGTCGCCGCCGAGCCCACGGCGGCCGATCCGCATCACCACGCGCTGCTGTTCGCCAATTGTCTGGCGCAGAGCGAGGCGCTGATGCGCGGCCGCTCGCGCGCCGAAGTCGAAACGCTGCTGAAGGCGCAAGGCCTGTCGGCGCAAGCGATCGCCGAGCTTGCGCCGCACAAGGTGTTCGCCGGCAACAGGCCGTCGAGCACGCTCATTCATCGCGCGCTGACTCCCCGGGCGCTCGGCCGTCTCGTGGCGCTCTATGAGCACAAGGTGTTCGTGCAGTCGGCGATCTGGAACATCAACGCCTTCGATCAATGGGGCGTCGAACTGGGCAAGGAATTGAGCAACCGGCTCGCGCCGATCGTGCTGGATTCCGCCGCGCCGACAGCGGGTCTCGACGCCTCGACTGCGGGGCTGATCGGCTATCGCCGCGCAATGGCT
>CANJEY010000444.1 GCA_947472615.1 Beijerinckiaceae bacterium | reverse complement strand
GGGTCGGGTGCACGTCGCGCACTTCGAAGCCGGCGCGCTCGCGGGTCAAACCGCCCGGTCCAAGGGCCGAGAGACGGCGCTTGTGGGTGATTTCAGACAGCGGATTGGTCTGATCCATGAACTGCGAGAGCTGCGACGAGCCGAAGAATTCGCGCACGGCGGCGGCCGCCGGCTTCGCATTGATCAGGTCGTGCGGCATGACGGTGTCGATGTCCACCGAGCTCATGCGCTCGCGGATAGCGCGCTCCATGCGCAACAAGCCGACGCGATACTGATTTTCCATCAGTTCGCCGACGGAGCGCACACGGCGGTTGCCGAGGTGATCGATGTCGTCGATTTCGCCGCGGCCGTCCTTCAGCTCCACCAGCACCTTGATGATGCGCAGGATGTCGTCCTTGCGCAGGTGACGGATCGAATCCGGAACGTCGTCCATGGAGAGGTTGAGGCGCGCGTTCATCTTGACGCGGCCGACGGTGGACAGATCGTAGCGTTCGGAGTCGAAGAACAGGCCCTGGAACAGCGCTTCCGCGGTTTCCAAGGTGGGCGGTTCGCCCGGACGCATGACGCGGTAGATGTCCACCAGCGCTTCGTCACGGTTAGTGTTTTTGTCGAGCGCCAGGGTGTTGCGCAGATACGGGCCCACGTTCATGCCATCGATGAACAGGGTCTTTACTTCGTTGACGTCGGCTTCTTCGAAGGCCGCGAGGGTATCGGCGGTGATTTCCTCACCGGCTTCGATGTAGATCTCGCCGGTCTTGGTGTTGACCACGTCCTCGGCGATGTACTTGCCGATCAGCTCCTCGGGCTGCACACGCAGTTCCTTGAGGCCGTCCTTCTCGAGCTTGAGCGCGATGCGGGGGCTGAGCTTGCCGCCAGCTTCCATCTTCACGCGGCCGGTCTTGGCGTCGACCAGGTCGAAGTTGAGCTTCATGCCCTTCATCTTCTGGGCGTCGAAATCGGTGTTCCAGCCCTTCTTGTCGCGGGCGAAGATCTGGGTTTCGTAGAAGAAGTTCAGGATCTCTTCCGCCGACATGCCCTGCACTTCCTGCGGATCCAGGGTGCGGCCGTCCTTGGCGCGCTTGGCGCGCTGTTTCTCGGTGGCCAGGCTGTCGAGCGCATAGAGCAGCGTCGTCACCGGCAGTTTGCGGCGGCGGTCGATGCGCACATAGACCAGGTCCTTGGCGTCGAATTCGAAGTCGAGCCACGAACCGCGGTAGGGAATGACGCGCGCGGCGAACAGATACTTGCCCGACGAGTGGGTCTTGCCCTTGTCGTGGTCGAAGAACACGCCCGGCGAACGGTGCATCTGCGACACGATCACGCGCTCGGTGCCGTTGATGATGAACGTGCCGTGGTCGGTCATGAGCGGCATGTCGCCCATGTAGACGTCCTGTTCCTTGATATCGCGAACGGAGCGGGCGCCGGTGTCTTCGTCGATGTCCCACACCACCAGGCGCAGGGTCACCTTGAGCGGCGCCGAGAACGTCATGCCGCGCTGCTGGCACTCTTCCACGTCGTACTTGGGGGCTTCGAGTTCATACGACACGAACTCGAGCTCGCCTTTTCCGGAAAAATCCTTGATCGGGAAAACCGACTTGAAGACATCCCACAGGCCGGACTTCTGGCGCACATCGAGCGGAGAGTTCGCCTGGAGGAACTTGTCGTAGGAGCTTTTCTGCACCTCGATCAAATTCGGCATCGGTGCGACCACCGGGATGCGTCCGAAATCTTTGCGAATGCGCTTGCGACCGCTGAGGGCTTTGGCCATGGAAGTCCTCGTCCTTTTTCTCGTTTTGCGCCGACCGGGGAAGCCAGCGCCCTTAAAATCACGTCGTTTTCGCCCCTTGCGGAGCGCGTAGCTCTAGTAACAAGGCTGGGCCGAAGCGGAAAACGCCCGCTTCGGCCCGTTCTTGTCAGCCAAAAGGCTCTTACTTCACCTGCACCTTGGCGCCGGCTTCTTCGAGCTTCTTCTTGATCTGTTCGGCTTCGTCCTTGTTCACGCCTTCCTTCACGGCTTTGGGCGCGCCTTCGACGAGGTCCTTGGCTTCCTTCAGACCGAGGTTGGTGACCGCGCGGACTTCCTTGATCACGTTGATCTTGTTGGCGCCGGCATCGGTCAGGATCACGTCGAACGTGTCCTTCACTTCAGCGGCCGGGGCGGCAGCGCCCGCGGCAGCGGCAGCAGCCACCGGAGCGGCGGCGGAAACGCCCCACTTCTCTTCGAGCAGCTTCGCGAGCTCGGCGGCTTCCAGAACGGTCAGGGCGGAAAGGTCGTCTACGATTTTGGCAAGATCAGCCATTTGAGTTCTCCAGATCTATGTGTTGATGCGTCGATTGCAAGTGGTGAGGCTCTATGCGGCTTCGCCCTGTTTGGCGCGCGCCGACATGACACGCGCAAGCTGAGCCGCGGGAGCCGCCACGATACCGGCGATTTTGGTCGCCGGAGCCTGGACGAGGCCCACGATCTTGCCGCGCAGCTCGTTGAGGCCAGGGAGCTTGGCGAGGGTTTCCACCGCCGCCGCGTCCATCTTCTGACCATCGAGATTGCCGCCAAGAATTTTCAGCTTTGCGTTGTCTTTCGCGAACTTCGAAGCCACCTTCGCGGCCGCCACCGGATCCTTCGAGTAGGCGATACCCGTCGGACCCTTCAGCAGGTCGATGATGTTTTCGAACTTCGTGCCGGCAAGGGCGAGACGCGCGAGCCGATTCTTCGCAACTTTGAAGCCGGCGCCCGCTTCACGCATTTGCTTCCGCAGCTTCTGCAGTTCGGCGACGGTGAGACCGTTGTTGACGGTCACCGCGACGAAAGCCTGTTCTGCGAGCATAGCATTGAGCGAGGAAACCAGCTCCGCTTTTTGCTCTCGGTTCATGTCGTCTCCGCTTTCTGAGGCCGAGATGCCTAAGACACGACGTCTAAGGCGATCAGGCCGTTTCAACATCCGCCGGGCGATAGGCGCCCGCCGGTCTTAAGTCCTGCCCCAGAAGCTAGAAGTCCGCCTGTTCGCCGTTCAGGTCCCAGAAACAAAAATCTCCGGGAACCAGAGCAATCGAAGCGCAACGGTCTTGCCACTCCCGTCTGTGATGGTGGCCCCTTTTTCAAGTGTGGCCTTTAAGCGTTGGCCTTTGGAATGGCCGCGGCACCGTCAGTCTCGGACAGGTATCCGGCGGTGAAGATGGTCTTTCACCGCCGTCGCACCACACCCGTGAGGATGTGGAAATCAAATCTCGTTACGCGCTCTTCGAAACCGCGTCGGCGAGGTTCACTTTGATCCCCGGGCCCATGGTCGAGCTGACGGAAACCTTCTTGATGTAGTTGCCCTTGGCGCCGGCCGGCTTGGCCTTCACGATGGCGTCCACGAACGCCTTCAGGTTGTCCTGCAGCTGCTGCGCGCTGAAGCTGGCCTTGCCGATACCGGCGTGCACGACGCCCGCCTTCTCGACGCGGAACTGCACTTCACCGGCCTTGGCGTTCTTCACGGCGTTCTTCACGTCGGCGGTCACGGTGCCGAGCTTCGGGTTCGGCATCAGGCCGCGCGGGCCCAGCACCTTACCGAGGCGGCCCACCACACCCATCATG
>CANJEY010000443.1 GCA_947472615.1 Beijerinckiaceae bacterium | reverse complement strand
TGGTGAGCGTCATTAATACCTCCAGTGTGATAGACCCATCGGAAGCAGGTTCCGGAAGCCGCCACTCGCCCCAGCTTGTTTCGCCAGAATGCGCGCCCCGACCCATCTTCTGCCCCGTTTGCCGCTTCTCACCCGCTCCATCCAGGACGCGACCGAAGAAACAGACTGCTCCCGGTGATTCCGTTCGCCTTATCTATGTAGACGCATGTTCCGGTCATTTTGGGTTTTACTGCCCAAAATGGGCAAATATGAACCTCCGCGCTAACATGTTGTGCGAATGACACAGTCAGGCTGCGGTAACAATCAGCGCGAATCCTGCCGTGATATCGGGATGTTGGCGACGATTCAGCGCACGCCCGACCTAGCTTGGGCCGAGGCTGGCGCAATCCATCTGTGATTTCATTGACGGAGCGGCAACCACTGCACGAACCGACTGTGCGCCAGCGCCCACATCGATTCCGCGTGTGGAATATCGTGAAGTTCAGGCCGCTTCGAGAATTTCGGCCTCTAGCGCCTCGAAATCGATCTCGATCGTCGCCGGCGGAGCGACAGGTTCGAGCCGCCGCGTCATATGCGCCGCCATGCGGCGCGCTTCTTCACGAGCCGCCTCCGCCTCGAAGCGATGCAGCACGGCGGTCAACTGGCCGATTTCGGCCGAGTTCAGGCCCGCCACCGCCGTCAGCACGCGTTCGATCATGGTGCGCGACAGCGCAGCTTCCGCACCATCGGCCATCGGCGCGCCAACTTCACGCTGCGCTTCGAGCGCGGCCCGGAACGCGGGCAGCAATCCGGCCGGAAGCCCGGCCTTGGCGTAGAGCGCCGCAAAGCCGGACTGGCGAAACGCCCGCACATGCCCGGCGACGCGCGCCACCGGCATGCCGGACAATTCGGCGAGCGCCGCCTCGAACAGCGCGCCATGACCAGACAACAATGAGCGCAGCACGAGTCCTGCCGTCAGCTGGCCGCACTTGCGCAGATGCCGCGCCAGCGCCAGCGGACCATTATGACTGTTCGCGGCCGTATCCGCCGCAATTATGATCGTGGCCTTTTCGCGCGCCTCGCGCGTGGCGCGTTCGGCGCGCTCGCCCGACAGCCAGTCGCGCGAGGTGACGAAGGCCGACAGCGCATTGGCGGTGGCGGTGACGAGATCGGAGCGCAGCGTCGGCGGCAGGAACGGACGCGACAGCAGCGCTTCGCGCATTTCGCCATCGTCGCCGAAGCGTTCGATCATGCGGCGCATGGAAAATTCGGGCAGGTCCGCGCCGGCGTTCACCGCCAGCGAGATCAGCGCCTCGCGCGCGCCGACTTCGGCCAGCGCGGCCGCGACCGCGCCCGACAGGTTCGGCCGCAATGCGATGGCGGATTGCGCGAAAGCATCGCCGACCGCCGCGCAATCGATCAGTTCGGCGTCGCTCAGCAACGGCGAACGGCCGAGCACGAGCGAGGCGATGTCGGACTGGTCGCTCGCCAGCGCAACGATGATATGACGGGGCGCATCGGTAGCGCTCGCGAAGGCTTCAGCCAGCGAACGGCGCACGAGCGGCGAGGCGTCATCAAGCAGAGTCGTCAGGGCGATCTCGGCCTCGCGCCGGTCAGCTTCGAGCAGATCCGAATACAGATAGGCCCTCGCCATCGCGCTTGCGCCTTCGGCGCGCTGCCCCGCAGATGCGCTTTCGGCCCATGTCAGAAACCGACGGACAATCATTGACAACCCGTAAACAGACGCAGCCGATACTGCCACTCCACGCACGAAAACACTCGATTTCGCCGCACCTTGATCATCGCCGTTTATGGTAAAGGGAGCTTTAAGCGTCCCCGGGATTCGCGGTCCCGTATAGAGAATGGAGCTTGCGATGAGTGTTGCGCAAAATCCCGTCCCGCATTGGCGCGGCGGATTCTACTTCGAGGATTTCGTCGCCGGCGCGCACTACCGGCACCGCCTGACGCGCACCGTGACGCAGATGGACAACATGCTGTTCTCCAACATGACGATGAACCCGCAGCCGCTCCATGTCGACGCGCATTTCTGCGCGACTGAAACCGAATGGGGCCAGCCGCTGATGAATTCGCTGTTCACGCTGGGGCTGATGATCGGCGTCGCGGTGAACGACACCACGAACGGCACCACCATCGCCAATCTGGGCATGACCGAAGTACGTTTTCCCAACCCGCTGTTCGAGGGCGACACGGTGAGTTGCACCTCCGACGTCATCGGCAAGCGCAAGTCGAAGTCGCGGCCCGACGCCGGCATCGTCGAGTTCTGGCACAAGGCTTACAAGCAGGACGGCAAGCTCGTCGCCGAATGCAAGCGGCAAACGTTCATTCGCAAGCGACCGGCCGCCTGACATGCGCTCGCTGCTGTTCGTACCGGCGGATTCGCCGCGCAAGTTTGCCAAGGCCATGCAGGGCGAGGCGGATGCGCTGATCCTCGATTTGGAGGATTCCATCGCCGCCGCGCACAAGCCGGCCGCGCGCGAAAGCGCCACGGACTTTCTGCGCGAATGGCGCTCCGCCCCGCGCGCCGCCACGATCCTCGTACGCATCAACGCGCTCGACACCGGCCTCGCCGACGCCGATCTCGACGCCGTGATGCGCGCGCGCCCGGACGGAATCATGCTGCCGAAAGCCGAGAGCGGCGCGGACGTGCAGCAACTTGGCGCAAAGCTCGCGGTGCGCGAGGCCGAGAACGATCTGCCGGACGGCTCGACATTCATTCTGCCCATCGTCACCGAAACCGCGCGCGCCATGTTCGGCCTCGGCTCCTATGCGGGCGCAAGCCGCCGCACGCGCGCGCTCACATGGGGGGCGGAAGATCTCTCCGCGTCGCTGGGCTCGGAAGTAAACCGCCTGCCGGACGGCGGCTACGCGCCGCCGTTCGCGTTGGCGCGCAACATGATGCTGTTTGCGGCCGCCGCCACAGGCGTCGACGCCATCGACACGATCTTCGGCAATTTCCGCGACAGCGCCGCGCTGCGCGCCGAATGCGAAGCCGCACGCCGCGACGGTTTCGCGGGCAAGATGGCAATCCACCCGGATCAGGTGGCGATCATCAACGAGACGTTCACACCGGCGCAAAAGGCGATCGACGAAGCGCGCGCGGTGATCGCGGCCTTTGCGGCGAACCCGGACGCCGGCGTCGTGTCGATTGACGGCGCGATGTATGATCGGCCGCACTTGTTGCGGGCGGAGCGGGTGGTGAGGCGAGATTATCATTTGGGAGGAATTGGAGGTGGCTAAGCAACCACAAATGGGGCGTTCTGTCGCAAACGCAGTGAAGTCAGTAGCGAGAAAATTTGCGCGCAAAAGAAAAGCTGCCGAAAAGCGCGCAGCTGAAAAAGCAGCACGCTTGCCTCGAGACGGCTATGAACCTTGCATAGTGAGCTTTATTGATATTTTGGGTTTTCGTAATTTGCTAAATACTCGCCATGCCCACGATATTCGTGACATTGTAATTAGGCCATGTTGACAAAGTGATTGACGCCGGAATCTCGCGTTGATTCAAGGCTGCCTCTTGAGAGGAGGCAGGATTGATTCGAGGCCGATTGTCGGATGCCGAATGGGGCTTCTTTGAACCTTTCCTG
>CANJEY010000442.1 GCA_947472615.1 Beijerinckiaceae bacterium | reverse complement strand
GCGTCTATGGCGGCGAGTGCTGGATGGAGCGCCGCGAAGTCACCAACCGCTGGGGCGACGTCGTCGGATATCGCCGCATCCGCGTCTGCAACTGAATGAAGCAGACCGAGCACTGAGAGACCGGCAGCCGCCGGGATCTCTCTCCCCCGGCAGCAAACCGAGACGCCCTCTGGACGCACCCCGTCCGGAGGGCGTTCGCGTCCCTGGCATTGATCGATCGAAACCTGCGTGCACGGACGCGCAGCAACCTCTCGCAAGCTTCACAGGCGACTGAATGACGCCGTCTCGCTGGCCGATCCTTGACGCCTCTGTCCGGCCGTCGCATCACGGGCCACGTTGCGAGACTGCCCATGTATGTTCCAGTGATTCTCTATCCGGTGATTGATCCGGTGCTGATCCAGATCGGCCCCGTGCCGATCCGCTGGTATGCGCTCGCCTATATCGCCGGGTTGATCCTCGGCTGGGCCTATGCCCGCTGGATCGCCTCGCGCGACGCGCTGTGGGGCGGACTGCCGCGCCCAAGCCTCGCCAGCCTCGACGACCTGATCGTCTATGTGGCGCTGGGCGTCATCGTCGGCGGACGGCTCGGCTATGTGCTGTTCTACAATTTCGGCTTCTACCTCGTGCACCCGGAAGAAATCGTAGCCGTCTGGAAGGGCGGCATGTCGTTTCATGGAGGGCTGGCGGGCGCGGCGCTGGGCATCGTCCTGTTCGCGCGCCGCAACAATTATCCGGTGCTGAGCGTCGGAGACATCTGCTCCGCCGTTGCGCCGATCGGGCTTTTCCTCGGCCGCATCGCCAATTTCATCAAGCCGGAATTGTGGGGCCGCCCAAGCGATGCGCCCTGGGCGATGGCGTTTCCGGACGCCGGGCCGATGCCTCGGCATCCGAGTCAGCTTTATGAAGCAGGGCTCGAAGGTCTCGTGCTGTTCGTCGTCCTGTACTGGCTGATACGCGGCGGCGCGCTGCGGCGGCCCGGGCTGGTGACCGGCGCGTTCGGCATCGGCTACGGGGTGGCGCGCATCATCTGCGAATTCTTCCGCGAGCCGGATCCGCAACTCGGCTTCCTGTTCGGGGGCGCCACCATGGGCATGTTGCTGTCCGTGCCGCTGATCCTCGCTGGCGTCGCCTTCCTGATGGCCGCGCGCCGCAAGAGCCCCGCCGCCGCATGAGCGACCTCGGCGATCGCATCCGCGAGATGATCGCCGCCGACGGCCCCATGCCGGTCGAGCACTTCATGTCGCTCGCCCTGACGCATCCGACGCTCGGCTATTACACGACGCGCGATCCACTGGGCGCAGCCGGCGACTTCACCACCTCGCCCGAAATCAGCCAAATGTTCGGCGAACTGATCGGCCTGTGGGCCGCTGAAGTCTGGATGAACATGGGCGCGCCGTCCGTGCTGCGCTTGGTCGAACTAGGCCCCGGCCGCGGCACGCTGATGCTCGATGCGCTGCGCGCGGCGCGCGTGTCGCCGCCGTTTCTGGCGGCGCTCGATGTACACCTCGTCGAGACCAGCCCTGTGCTGACCGCCGTGCAGAAGACGACGCTGAAGGACGCGCCCGCCCCTGTCGCGTGGCACGGGTCGATCGCCGATGTGCCGGACGGACCAGCGATCGTCATCGCCAACGAATTCGTCGACGCGCTGCCGGTGCGCCAGTACGTGAAGACTTTGCAGGGATGGAGCGAGCGCGTCGTCGGCCTCGCGCCCGATGGCAGCCTCGCGTTCGGCGCGGCGCCCGGACAGGAAGATCACATCGCAGCCGCCGCGCCCGATGGCGCTGTTCTCGAAGTCGGAGCGATCGGCTATCGCGTCATGCTCGACCTTGCGACGCGCCTCGTCCGGCAGGGCGGCGCGGCGCTGATCATCGATTACGGCCATGCGCAGACAGGCTTCGGCGAAACCCTGCAGGCGCTGGCGCAACACCGCGCGGTCGATCCGCTGGCCGCGCCCGGCGAGGCCGATCTCACCACGCATGTCGATTTCGCCGCTCTGGCGCGCGCCGCCCGCGCCTCAGGCGCGACGGTCGTCGGGCCGGTGCGGCAGGCCGATTTCCTGCGCCGTCTCGGCGTCGCCGAACGAGCCGAAAGCCTGAAGCGCCGGGCTTCGCCGCTACAGGCCGCAGACATCGACCGCGCGCTGGCGCGGCTGACGTCGACGACGCCCGAACCCGGCGCGGGAATGCGCGCCGCACCCGGCATGGGCGAATTGTTCAAGGTGCTGGCGGTGCTGCAGAAGGGACTGCCGCCAGCGCCCGGCTTCATGGATGCGACGGAGACTGCCTGATGGACGCCAAGGTCGAAACGCCCGCCATTCGCTCGCCTCTGCTGACAGCGACGGGCGTTTCGCACGCCTTCTTCACTCGCGAAGGCGGCGTCTCGACCGGCGTGTATGAATCGCTGAACGGCGGCACAGGCTCGAACGACGATGTCGACGCCGTGCTCGAAAACCGCCGCCGCATGGCGCAGACGCTGGGCGTCGATGCATCGCGATTTCTGGTTCCGTATCAGATTCATTCGGCGGACTCGGTGACGGTGAAATTTCCCTTCGCGGTGCGCGACCGTCCGCGCTGCGACGCGCTCGTCACCGCGACGCTGGGCGTCGGTCTCGGGGTCACCGGCGCGGATTGCGGCATCGTGCTGTTTGCTGACCCGGACGCGCGCGTCATCGGCGCGGCGCACGCGGGATGGAAAGGCGCGCTGACCGGCGTGCTCGAAAACACCCTGCAGGCGATGGAGGAACTCGGCGCATCGCGGCCTGCGATCCGCGCCGTGTTAGGCCCAACCATCGCGCAACGATCCTATGAGGTCGGCCCCGAATACGTGGAGCGTTTCACGCAGGTTGATCCGGCGTATGGAGCTTACTTCAAACCGTCGGAACGCGCCGGGTATTCGATGTTCGATCTGCCGGGCTTCATCGGCATGCGCTTGCGCGCTGCGGGTGTCGGCGCGTTCGAGGATCTCGGCCTCGACACCTATGCGGACGAACGCCTGTTCAGCTACCGCCGCTCGGTGCATCGCATGGAGCCAGACTACGGCCGCCTGATCGCCGCGATCGCCCTGAGGTAGCCGAGGCCGCCTTGATCGCAGCAGGCTTTTCGGCGACGTTGCCAGCAACGAAATTGAGGGAGGATTCGATGCTCAGGCGCCAAATGCGGCCGCTCGCGGGGATCATCATGGGCGCGACGATCATGGCTGGCGCCAGCGCCCAGGCAGATCCGGTCGAAGATTTCTACAAGGGCAAGACGATCGACATGATCATCGCGTCGGAAGCCGGCGGCGGCTACGATGTCTATGCGCGCCTGCTGGCTCCTTACATGGAGAAGCACCTGCCCGGCCATCCGCGTTTCGTCCCCAAGCAGATGGTCGGCGCGGGCGGCATCGTGGCGACGAATTATCTCGCCAACGTCGCCCCGAAGGACGGAACCGTCATCGCGCAGGTGCAGAACACCGTACCGTTCCAGCCGCTGCTGTCGCCCGAAGGCGTGCGCTTTGACGCGACGAAACTCGGCTACATCGGCTCCGCCAACAGCGAAGTGTCGCTCGCCTTCGCGTGGCATACATCGCCGACGCTGGACTTCGCGCAAT
>CANJEY010000441.1 GCA_947472615.1 Beijerinckiaceae bacterium | reverse complement strand
GGGGCGCGTTTTACGGTCGAGCGAGGCCTCAACGCCGATGCGGTCGTAGCCTACACACGCTTTTCCGAGACGGCGGATGTTCGCCTCCTTCGTGTCGCCGATGGCAGGTATTTCAAGCTCATCTGGCCGAAAACAAGAGATGAAGCCGCGCATACTTACTGATGATTACACAAGCCAGAGCATACGGGATCGCGAGTCGAATACTTCCGAACAAATAGAAAAGGCGGAGCCGAAGCCCCGCCTTTTAAATCATGTGGTCCGGGCAACTTAGCGCAGAACGGTGACGCGGGTGCCGACCTTGACGCGCTCGTAGAGGTCTGTGACGTCTTCGTTCGTCATGCGGATGCAGCCCGAGGAAACGGCCTGACCGATCGTCTCCGGCTCGTTCGAGCCATGGATGCGGTACAGCGACGAACCGAGGTACATGGCGCGCGCGCCGAGCGGATTGTCGACGCCGCCCTTCATGTGGCGCGGCAGGTCGGGACGGCGGCGCAGCATCTGGGACGGAGGCGTCCAATCGGGCCACTCGCGCTTGTTCGAGACGACCTTGGTGCCCGACCATTCGAAGCCCGGGCGGCCGACGCCGACGCCGTACTTCACGGCCTGCCCGCCGGGGAGAATGAAATACAGGCGGCGCTCGGAAGTCGAGACGACGATCGAGCCGGCCGGCTGCTTGCCCGTCCAGGCGACGATCTCGCGCGGAATGGCGGCGATCTGCGGGCGGCCTTCGCCGGTCAGGTTCTCGTAGCGCATGAAATAGGCGGAATTGTCGGAGCCGTCCTCGATCGCGGCCGATGGGGCCGAGAACGCGAGGAGTCCGGCAACCGCGCCAGCAAGTGCAAGAAGTTTGCTGTGCATCGGTGGACCTTCTGGTTGAAATGGCGTGGGCGTGGCGACTCAAACGCTAGAGATGCCGCCTCGCAGACATTGTTCCACCATATTCCCGCCGCCGCAATGACAAGCCTCGTATTTGCGGCGTTCGGCGGCCGCGCGTGGCCGCATCGCCACATTGGGGCGATCAACAAGCCGTGAGCTTGCGCTCCACCGGCAGGTCGAACAGCGGCCGCAAGCGCACCCCGACCAGATTGCCCGCCATGCAGCAGACAATCCACAGCCAGCCGTGCAGGCTTCCGGACGCGATGCCGCTGAAAAACGCGCCGATATTGCAGCCATACGCGAGCCGCGCCCCATAGCCGAGCAGCAGGCCGCCCAGCACCGAGGCGACCAGATGCTTCATGGGGATGTTCCAGACCGGCGCGAACTTGTGGGCGAGGCCGGCCGCCGCCAAGGCGCCCAGCATGATGCCGAAGTTCATCACCGACGTAATGTCCGCCAGCACGCTGGTCTCGATGGCGCGCTGGGCGGCGGGGGCCGACCAGAACGACCACGTATTAACCGGCACGCCCGCCATCGCCAGGATCTTGCCGCCCCAGAGGCCGAAGGCGGAGGTGACGCCCCACGGCCGTCCCGCCAGATAGAGCGTCAGAAAGTTGAGCAGAGCAAGCGCCAGCGCGCCCGCAGCCAGCGGCCACGGGCCCAAAAGGGCGGAGCGCCCGCCACTGAAGATGGAATCGACCAAGCCGTGGCGCTTCTTTTCGATCCACGCGACCAGCAGCCAGATCGCCGCGAACACCGCCAGATTGAGCGCCAGCGCACCCTGCCAGCCGAAGGATTTCACCATGGAGATCGGCGGCAGGCTCGGCATGGCCTGCCACCACGCGTTGTGCGCGAGGCCGATGACGCTGCCGACGATGAAGAAGGCCAGCGTCACCACCATGCGGACGCCGCCGCCGCCGACCGCGAACAGCGTGCCGGAGGCGCAGCCGCCGCCAGCCTGCATGCCGATGCCGAACAGGAAGGCGCCGACCACGACCGATGTGCCCGCCGGCGAGACGTTGCCGGTCACCTTCTGGCCGAACAGCGTTCCGGCGTCGAGCACGGGGAAGAACAGAACGCAGGCGATCGCCAGCATCAACAATTGCGCGCGGAGGCCGGCGCTCTGGCCGTCGGCGAGCAGAACCCGGAAGGCCGAGGTGAAGCCGAAAGTCGCGTGATACAGAACCAGCCCGAGCGCCGCGCCGGTGAGGAACAGCGCCGCCTGATTGACCGATTGCGTCAGCCCGATCGCGACTGCGAGGCCGGCGGTCGCCGCCAGCGCCACGCCGGTGACGCCCATCTGCGGGCCGGGGATGGACAGGCGGTCGTTTCCGAAAGACTGGACGGCGGACATGCTGAACTCCCCGGCGGGAGTTGATCTCCCGCGCTTGCGATCTCTGGATTCGGGCGGTCTTTTAAGGCGAACGGCGGCGCGTGGCTACTTCGGATCGTCGTATCGCGAGATGTCGAGGCATTCGTAGCCGACGAGGCACTGGGCCTTGTCTTTCGTGCGGGAGAAATATGGCTCGGCGGTTTCGCCATGCTGGCAATAGGCGCCGCTCGCCACAAGCCGTTGATAGGCGTTCGGGCTGGTGTCGGCCACCACGGCTCCACGGCTCGACACGAAGGAGGAGGCGGCGGTGCAAGTCATGGTGTGGAGAGCGGGTCGGCCTGTCTGCGCAATGGCGGACGTGGCGAAGGCGCACAGGCTGAGGGCTGCGAGGACGCGTTTCATGGTCTCCTCCTCTTTCGAAAGCGGGAGACTAGCACGCGACTCAGGCCGTCGAGGGGGCTCCGGCTTCACGAATCCGCGAAACCGGAGCCGTTTCGATCATTTCACGCCGAGCAGTTCGACGTCGAAGATAATGTCGGCGTTCGGCGGGATGACGCCGCCGGCGCCGCGCGACCCATAGGCCAGCTCAGCCGGGATGGTCATGGTGCGGTTGCCGCCGACCTTCATGCCCTGCAGGCCCTGTTCCCAGCCGGGGATGACCTGACGCGCGCCCAGCGTCAGCGTGAAGGGCTGGCCGCGATCGAGCGAGGAATCGAATTTCTTGCCCTTCTTGCCGGCGTCGCTGAGATAGCCGGTGTAGTGGACGCTGAGTTGCTTGCCGTTGACGGCTTCAGCGCCGGTTCCGACCTTGTTGTCGACGATCTTCAATTCCGCCGCTGCTGCGCTGCCTGCCATGATCAACGATGCTCCCAGATAAAGTGCCGACCAGAGTTTCATGTCTCGCTCCATCCTGATGGGTTACGAACCTGCGTTCGCCGTCAGGTCGCGGCTTTTCGCACGTTCGCCGGTTTCGCGCACGCTCTTGTCGAGATGGGTGGCGCGGTTGATGACCTGAAGGTTCGGAACGCCCCAGAAGTTCAGCAGGTCGGGCCATTGATGGGTCGTCCGGTTGCGCCAGACCTTGAACAGCGGCATGCGGTGATCGACCTCGGCGTCCTTCAGCAGGCGTTGCCCGGTTGTCGGACGGCGATGCTTCTGCAGCTTTTTCAGTGGTCGGACATGATCGCTGGGCGCCGTCCACAGGTTCCAAGCCGCGACGCAGCAGGCGTGCCAGCCGGCGTTTTTGTTCGGCGCTTCCGCGCCCCAGAGATCGATGTGCCAGCCGAGCTTGTAGACCTTCTGGCCGCAGACGCAGCAATGGCCGGGGCCGCGCTCGTGCACCTTTTCGCGATAGGGCGCGGGCGGCATGCGGAACGTCATCGGC
>CANJEY010000440.1 GCA_947472615.1 Beijerinckiaceae bacterium | reverse complement strand
GGCGTGATGATGTGCTAGTCTGCCCATGAAATGAGCGCATCCAGCCTGTTCGCGGGCCTGCCCAACCTGATCAGTCTCGCCCGGCTCGGACTTGTGCCCGTGGTGATCGCCATGATCGCCTCGAACGCATGGGTCGAGGCGTTCCTGATATTCGTCGCCGCCGGCGTGTCCGATGCGGTCGACGGCTTTCTGGCGAAGCGCTTCGGGCTGCAAACCGAACTCGGCGCCTATCTCGACCCGCTGGCAGACAAAGCGCTGCTGATCACCATCTATGTCGCGCTGGCGGTGGTGGGCGTTCTGCCAGCCGCGATTGCGATTCTCGTCGTGTTCCGCGATGTGCTGATCATCGGCGCGGTGATCATGTCGTGGCTGCTCGACAAGCCGATGAAGATCCGGCCGCTCACGGTGTCGAAGTTCAACACGACCGCCCAGATCCTGCTGGCGGGTTCCGTGCTGGGCGCGAAGGCCTTCGATATCCACATGGGCATGTGGTATCAGGCGCTGCTGTATCTGGCGGCGCTGTTGACCATTGCGTCGACTGCTGCCTACCTCACCCAGTGGATGCGGCACATGGACGGCCTCGAAAACTGAGGCCGGAGTCGGCGGCTTTCGTCACGGTCGGAGTTTGGGTTTGCGGCTCGAACGGCAGATGGCTTTTTGGCTCGGCGCCCTCTTGGCGCTGGCGTTGCTGCTCTATGTGCTCGGCGGTGTGATCCTGCCGTTCGCGGCCGGACTGGTGCTGGCCTATCTGCTCGACCCGGTCGCGGACCGGCTTCAGCGCATGGGGATGAACCGGCTGAGCGCCAGCCTGCTGATTCTCGCGGTGTTCACGTTCGGCTTTGTCATCGTGCTGATTCTGCTTGTGCCCGTGCTGGCGCATCAAATGGCCGGCTTCGTCGAGCGTCTGCCGGGCTATGTGGCGACACTGCGGTCGCTGGCGGCCGAGGAGGGCGGCGGGCTTCTGTCTCGTCTCACGGGCGACCTGTTCGACAAGCTCGGCCTGCCGTCTCCGGGGCCCGGGCCAGACATCCAGAATTCCATCGGCGACATCGTCAAACAGGGCGTCCAATGGGCCGCCGGCGTGCTGAAATCGCTGTGGTCGGGCGGGCAGGCGCTGGTTGGCATTCTGTCGCTGCTGGTGGTGACGCCCGTGGTGGCGTTCTACCTGCTGCTCGACTGGGACCATATGGTGAAGCAGGTCGACAGCTGGGTGCCCCTCGATCATCGCGACGTGGTGCGGCGGCTGGCGCGCGACATCAACACCGCCATCGCCGGTTTCCTGCGCGGGCAATCGCTGGTGTGCCTGTTTCTCGGCCTCTGGTACGGCCTCGGCCTATCGATGATTGGGCTGAATTTTGGTCTGCTGATCGGCATTTCGTCCGGCGTGCTGAGCTTTATCCCCTATGTCGGGTCGCTGATGGCGCTGGTGTTTTCGGTCGGGGTCGCGATCGTTCAGGGCTGGCCGAGCTGGAGCCTCGTGCTGATGGCGCTGACGGTGGTGGGCTCCGGGCAATTCCTCGAAGGCAACATCCTGACTCCGCGCCTCGTCGGCCAGTCAGTCGGGTTGCATCCGGTCTGGCTGATGTTCGCCTTGCTGGCGGCGGGCAGCCTGTTCGGCTTCACGGGCCTGATTCTGGCCGTGCCGGTCGCGGCCGCGATCGGGGTTCTGATGCGGTTTGCGCTGGAGCAATATCTGGCAAGCCAGATCTACCGTGGCGCTCCGTCCCCGGAACCTGACACGACGGCGGACGCCGGGCGATGACATCGCCGCGTCAGATGGCGCTCGATCTGCCGCTGGAACCGCGGTTCGGGCGCGAAGATTTCCTTGTCTCGCCGTCGAACGCAGCCGCGTGGGAGATGTTCGAGCGCTGGCCGCAATGGCCGGACCGCATCCTGCTGCTGCTTGGCCCGACCGGCTCGGGCAAGAGCCATCTGGCGGCGATCTGGGCGGCGAGGACGAAGGCGCGGGTGCTGAGCGGCCGTTCGCTGCCGCTCGCCGATCTTCCTGCGCTGGCGGGCTCGGGGGCGATCCTGCTCGAAGATGCGGATTCCGCCTCGGGCGTCGAGCGCGAACTGTTTCACCTTGTCAATCTGGTGCGCGAATCGTCGTCCTGGCTCGTCATCACCGGGCGGCGCTGGCCGGATGGCTGGAACCTCGCGACGCCGGATCTGCTGTCGCGACTGCGTCTCGCGCCGGCGGTCGAGATCGGCGAGCCGGACGATGCGCTCGTGCGCGCTGTGCTGGTCAAACTTTTCGTCGACAGGCAACTGGTTGTCGACACTTCGGTGGTTGAATATCTGGGGGTGCGGATCGAACGCTCGCTCGACGCCGCCCGCAACATCGTCGAGGCGCTGGATCGCGAGGCGCTGGCGCTCGGCCGCCCGGTGACGCGGCCGATGGCAGGCGACGTTTTGCGGCGGCTCGAGGAACGGACCGGCTGAAGCGCCGTCATGGTAGTGTCACGATGGCGGTCTTGATGGCCTGACGGACACGCATTCAGGAGGCGGAAGTGGCAGGACGCAGCAAGGGCGAAGCATTGGCGATCGCCGAACGGGAGGCGCCTGCGCCCGACCCATCGTCGGACCGCTTCGTCAATCGCGAATTGTCTTGGCTCGAATTCAACCGCCGCGTGTTGCTGGAGGCCTCGAACCGCAATCATCCGCTGCTCGAGCAATTGCGGTTCCTGTCGATCTCGGCCAACAACCTCGACGAATTCTTCATGGTGCGCGTCGCGGGCCTGCGCGGTCAGATGCGGTCAGGCGTGATGACGCCGTCGGAGGATGGCCTGTCGCCCGCCGAACAATTGCTGCGCATCAACGAACGCGTCACCGTGCTGGCGCGCGATCAGCAGCGGCGCTGGCGCGAATTGCGCGCAGATCTCTCGCAGGTCGGCATCGTGCTGGTCGAGCCGGGCGATCTGGGAACCGAAGACCGCAAGTGGTTGACGGACTATTTCATGTTGCAGGTGTTTCCAGTGTTGACGCCTTTGGCGATCGACCCGGCGCATCCGTTTCCGTTCATTCCCAATCTGGGCTTCAGCCTCGCGCTCGAACTGCGGCGCACCAGCGATCGTGAGCGCCTCAATGCACTCGTGCGCCTGCCCACCAAGGTCGACCGCTTCGTCAAGTTGCCGGACGCGCTGGGACCGGGACTGACGCGGCTGATCACGCTGGAAAACCTGATCGCGCTGCATACCGGCAAACTGTTCCCCGGCTATTCGGTCGAGGGGCAGGGCGTGTTCCGCGTCATCCGCGACAGCGATCTCGAAGTCGAGGAAGAAGCCGAGGATCTGGTGCGCTTCTTCGAGTCTGCGCTGAAACGCCGCCGCCGCGGCCGCGTCATCCGGCTTGAGGTCGACGACCGCATGCCGGATCTTCTGCGCCAGTTCGTGGCGCAACAACTCGACGTCGCGCCCGAGGAGGCCTTTGCGGACGAAGGCATGCTGGCGCTGAATGAAGTGTCGGAGGTGGTGGCGCTCGATCGTCCGGAGCTGAAATTTACCCCCTATGCGCCGCGCTTTCCCGAGCGTCTGCGCGAACACGGCGGCGATTGCTTCGCGGCGATCAGCCAGAAGGATCTCGTCGTTCATCATCCATACGAGACGTTCGACGTGGTCGTGCAGTTC
>CANJEY010000439.1 GCA_947472615.1 Beijerinckiaceae bacterium | reverse complement strand
CGCCGTCCCGCTCGGGTCAGAAGTGCTTGCTGAAGAAGTCCAGCGTGCGGGTCTTGGCCAGATCGGCGGCGGCCTGATCGAAGCTGCCGCGCTCGTCGCAGTTGAACCCGTGGCCGGCGGAATAGACGTAGGCCGGCACTTCGGGGCGCGCCGCCTTGATCTTTTCCACGTCTGCCATCGGGATCGACTGGTCCTTGTCGCCGAAGTGCAGGATCAGCGGAATCTTCGGCTTCTTGTCGGCCATGGCGGCGATGCCGGAGCCATAATAGCCCACGGCCGCCACGAGGCCGTCGAAATCGCAGGCGGCCTGGAACGCGATCGTGCCGCCCCAGCAATAGCCCACGAGCCCGACCTTGCCGGCTTGCGACGCATACGCGATGGCGGCCTTCACGTCGTACGGCACCTTGGAATTGTCGACCTTGGCCTTGGTCTCGCTGCCCTTCTTGCGCTCGTCGCCGTCATATCCGGTCTCGATGCCGGGCGCGACGCGATCGAACAGCGCCGGCGCGACGGCGAAATAACCCTCCGCCGCATAGCGGTCGGCGACGGCCCGGATGTGGTGGTTGACGCCGAAAATCTCCTGAATCACCACCATGCCGCCCTTCGGCGTGCCGGCGGGCTTCGCCACATAGGCGCCGATTGTGACGCCGTCGGCGCAGGTAAGCGTGACGTTCTCTCCCATGAGTCCCTCTCGAAAAATCGATCAAAGCCCCTCGGCTTCGAGGGCCTATAAAGGCCATTGCGGCGATTTGCGCTAGGGGGTGGGGAGAGACTGGCGGGGGCGCGTCAGAAATACGGGTCGGCAGTCAGCCGCTTGGACACCCACCAGATGTTTCCCGACGGATCGCGGACCCCGCCCTGCCTGTCGCCATAGGGCATATCCGCCGCATTCATGATCTTTTCGGCGCCAGCATCTACCGCCTTCGTCATCGTCGCATCGGCGTCGGCGACGTAGAGGTACAAGGCGGCCCGGCTGGCGGGAAACTGAGCGGAAGCTTCGCTCACCATGATGGTCGTCGTCGAAAACTGCAGTTGGCAATTGGCGATGCGACCATCCGGAGTAGTGCTGCGGCCAATCTCGCGCGCGCCGAAGGCCGCTTCGAGAAAGCGCACGTATTCCTCGGCTCTGTCCGCGAAGATGTAGGGCGTTACGACCGCGAAACCCTCAGGCACAAACATCGCACAACTCATGCCGCCAGAGACACTCTGGCGGCATTGCGTCTCGCGTTCAACCGGGCTTGGACCTAGCGCCCGCCGAGATCGACCTTCTTGTTCTCGCCCGTGTGCACCTTCGCGCCGGTGACGGCTGCGAACGACATTTTCACGAAGCTGACGATGGAGCCGGGGCTGTCCCAGTATTCGCCATGGGACGGCTCGACGCGCAGCAGGCGGATCGCCGGATCGTCGGCGTTCTTGAACCATGCGCCGTCGAGCGTCGTCCACAATTCGCGAATGCGGGCGCGATCGTTCGACACGCTCGCGCTGCCGGTCACGGACACGTATTTCTGCCCCTTCGAATCCGCGAAGGCGACGCAGACATTGTGGTTCGACTCGACCTCTTCGTCCTTGCCGCTCTCGACGGAGGTGAGGAAATAGATGGCGTTTTCATCCGCCTTGCACCGCGCCCCCATGGGCCGCGCCCGCAGATGATCGCCTTCACCATCATGCGTCACCAGCATGCCGATGCTGATGTCCTCGATCAGTCTCCAGAGATGGTCGTGCTGTCCGTCGACGCGCTGCATGTTGGGCTCCGTTTCTGGAAGCGATAACGGAGCCGGGGCAGGAAGGTTCCGGCGGAAGACGAAACGTCAGCGGGGAGTCAGAAGCGCCAGCATCGAGGCTTCGCCACATGACCAATGATTTTGCTTCCGATCAATATTCGAACAATGTTTGTACTCAGCATTGTGAAGAGCCGCGTGACTGTCCGTCTAAAGGTCCGAGACCGTGCATGTTGCCTGAACTTGCCAAAGCTCGAAAGTTGAGTCAGATTTTAGATCTGGGCCGGCTCCCTGCTATAAATCGCGATCGGCTGCCGATCAGAATGCATCGCCGTCTCCATTGGAATTCGCAATCTGGAATGCTGTTGCACTTGCGACAGATCGGGCAATTGCAAATCAGACTTCAAAACTTCTGAATTTTGGAATGTCGAAGGGACCGCCTTGGCCAAGTCTTCGGATTTGACCTTCGAGTCCAAAGCCGCTTGGCGGCGCGACGTCGAGACAAATTGACGTCAAATAACTGACAGGGGACGGAAATGGCTCAATTGTTTGGCTCGGATTTGACACGCATTCTGGTTGTGGGTGGGGGACTAATCGCCTTGTCGCCTCAGGCTCTCGCGCAAGATCCTGGCGTCATCGGCCGACTTCCTCCCGATCTTGCCCGAGCCCTTACGCGACAGTTCGCGCCGCCGCCACCCGATTTCAGGCCATTGATGCACGGCAACGACCCTGGATTTGGACTGGCTCGCCGACGCGCGGCGCTCATCAATCAGTCGACTTTGGCGCAGGCCTGCGGTTTGGGAGGCGCGCCCATCACGGATACGATCGCACAAGGGGCTGTCGACCAGATTGGCGTGGGCCTGTCGCAGGCCGGAATCGACATAACCGGCGCATTAAGAACCATTCACGAATCTTTCGTCGATCCCCGAACGGGCGTGAAGAGCTACGAAGCCTCGATCGGACTCGCGGAGGACGGAAGACCTGTTCCAATCGGAACGCGAGCGCGATTTCTTCTGGTGGTTCGAACCGCGCATCTGATCAAATTTCCCAACGACGACGTAACGCAACCGCCTGTGGACAACATCTTCGTGACAGTAGAAGCGCATGACGTCGATCTTGGAGTCGTTGTTCAGACAGTCGCACCTCGATCAGGAAATCTGCAGGGCATTCCATCCGACGCAACGGTGGCGGCGCAAGTGGCTGGAGCGCTGCGACGCATGGGCGTCAGCGATGGCGCAGTGACGGGCGGCCGCGGAGAAGGCGGCACTGGGATCACGCTTACGGAATGGCTCAGGCTAGGAGAAAAGGATGACATCAAGCCGACCAAAATGCCGGTCGAAGTAGCGAAGAGCGAACGCAGATTGCGGAAACGGCCCGGTGGGCTCGCGCCAGTTTGCAAACCCCCGCGCAGCACTTCTGCGGCCTCTCCGGTTCCCCCATCGACGACGGTGGGGCCGACAAACTTACCTCCGCAAGCTCAGATGGAGGTGCTCCCCGGCGGTTACGTAGGTATCGAGATTCTCAAGAATACCGGAACGTTGAAATCAACAGAAAAGCTCGCCGCAACTGGGGTTGTTACAAACCAGTTCAATGACAGCAATGATCCAATAGGCTTTGGCGTCATCACCGGGTATGATTTTGCGCCGTGGTCGAACAGGGTCGTCCTTGGAGCCTTCGCTTCATTCGATGCCTTGAACCAGACGGTCAAACATTCGTTTGCGGGCGGAACATTTCTTGGCACCACGACACATTGGATAGCAACGCTCGGTGGAAAGGTCGGTTATCAGATCAGCGCCAACGCTCAGGTTTATGCGCTTGGCAGCCCGGTGACGAAGTCGTTGTTTGATCAATCCACGCCCGTCGTTGCGACGACGGCGAGCATGGCCAATTGCCCGTCGATATCGGCGAT
>CANJEY010000438.1 GCA_947472615.1 Beijerinckiaceae bacterium | reverse complement strand
GTCTGGCACATCGTTCCGCAAGGTCGGGCTGGTGCAATATCCGGCGCCCGGGATGTGGTCGGTGGTGTTCATCTCGACGCCGCCGTCGGATCAGGTGGCGCGCGTGCTGCCGACCGGCGAGGAATATATCTCCGTCTTCTTGCCTTGCACCCCGAACCCCACGACGGGGTTCTACTTCTACCTGCCCGCGCGCGATGTGATCGAAGTCTCGTTGAGCCCGGATGAAGCCGCGAAGCTCATCATGTCGGCGGGCCTCATTCAGCCCGATGAGGCTGGCAAACTCGCCGCGCTGGCGAAAGCAGCCAAGCGCGAGAAGAGCAAGGCTTTCGCCAAGAATTGACGATTGCGGATCGTCGCCTGACGTCAGGCAGCCGGCGTCGATGCGCCGGCCATCGCGCTCATGTCCATCCAGAATACTTCCCAGACGTAGCCATCGGGATCTTCTACGCTGCGGCCGAACATGAAGCCGTGATCCTGCGCCGGATTCGGATCGGCCTTGCCGCCAACGGCGACTGCGCGATCAAGCGTGGCATCGACCGCGTCTCGCGTGTCGACGTTAAGCGCAATCAACGCCTGACTTTCCCGTCGCGCATCGCCGATGGGGCGCTTGGTGAACTCCGCATAACGCTCGTGCGTCAGAAGCATAACGCCGATCGTATCCGAGAACATCAGCGACTTGGACGTGTCGCCCGAAAACTGCTGGTTCACCTCGGCTCCCAGCGCTTCGTAGAAAGCCGCCGAGGCCGCCAGATCGCGCACGGGCAGGTTCACGAAAATCATCTTCGCCACTACTTTTTCTCCTGTTCTGCCGAATGCTTACAATCCCTCGACGCTCACCAGCCGCGCCGAACTGCACGCGTCGCGGATTTCCTTCAGACCCTGATAGACTGGTCCGTTATAGAATTGTTCCCACGCTGCCACGCAGGGAAATTCAAGCAGCACGATGCGGCGCGGCTCCCACTCGCCTTCATAGACCTTGTGCGCGCCGCCGCGCGCCAGATAGCGCGCGCCCGCCGCTTCCAGCGCAGGTTTCACGCCGGCCATGAATTCCTGATATTTCGCCATGTCGCGAATTTCGACGTCGAAGATCACATAGGCTGACATACTCATCCCTCTTTGCCGGTCATCCCGCGCGCAGCAGCCTGATCGCTTCGTCGCGGCCAAACAGATAGAGCAGCACCCGCAGCGCCTGTCCGCGTTCGCTTTCGAGTTGCGGATCGCGGGCCATGATCAGATTGGCGTCGTCGCGCGCCACCGCCAGCAGGCCGGCGTGAACCGAAAGATCGGCGAGCCGGAAGCCGGGCGTTCCGGATTGCCGCGTGCCGAGAATTTCGCCTTCACCGCGCAGCCGCAGGTCTTCCTCGGCGATGCGGAAACCGTCTTCGGTTTCGCGCATGATGCCGATGCGCGCTTTCGACACTTCGCCGAGCGGCGCCTTGTAGAGCAACACGCAGGATGAACGGCCGGAACCGCGCCCGACGCGGCCGCGCAGCTGATGCAATTGCGCCAGCCCGAAACGCTCCGCGTGTTCGATGATCATGATGGTGGCTTCGGGCACATCGACGCCGACCTCGATGACCGTCGTGGCGACGAGGATCTTCGTGTCACCCTTCTGGAAACGCGCCATGGCGGAATCCTTGTCGGGGCCTTTCATCTTGCCATGCACGAGGCCGACGGTGGAGCCGAACACCTGGGTAAATTGTTCGAAGCGCTCCTGCGCGGCGGAGATGTCGAGTTCCTCGCTCTCATCGACGAGCGGACAGACCCAGTAGACGCGCGCGCCGGATTTGATCGCACGGCCGACGCCTTCGACGATTTCGTCGATGCGTTCGAGCGGCAGCGCGCGCGTGTCGATGGGCTGGCGCCCGGCGGGCTTCTCGCGCAGTGTCGACACATCCATGTCGCCGAAGTAGGTCAGCACCAGCGTGCGGGGTATCGGCGTTGCGGTCATCACCAGAATGTCGACGGCCTCGCCCTTCTCGCCGAGCGCAAGACGCTGATGCACGCCGAACCGGTGCTGCTCGTCGACGACCGCGAGCGCCAGATCGCGGAACGCCACCTTTTCCTGAAACAGCGCATGCGTGCCGATGAGCAGATCAATGTCGCCAGTCGCGAGCGCCGCAAGCGTTCGCGCCCGCTCCGCGGCGCGGTCGCGTCCGGTCAGCAGTCCGATGCGCAGCCCGACCTGTTCGGCCAGCGGCAGCATGCGCTCAAAGTGCTGCCGCGCGAGAATTTCGGTTGGGGCCATCAGGGCCGCCTGCCGTCCGGCCTCGACGGCGCTCGCCATGGCGAGCAGCGCCACGACGGTCTTGCCCGAGCCCACGTCGCCCTGCAGCAGCCGCAGCATGCGCTTGGGCTCGGCCAGATCGGCGCGGATTTCCACCAGCGCCTGCGTCTGCGATCCGGTCAGCGCGAACGGCAGGGCGGCTTCGATCTTCGATGCGATGGACCCATTGCCGACGCTGGCGCGGCCGCGCGTCTCGCGCATGTGGGCGCGCACCATGACCAGCGCCAATTGTCCCGCCAGCAGTTCGTCGTACGCCAGCCGCGCCCGCGCCTTGGAGGTGGGCTCGATGTCGGCCGGCGTCTGCGGCCTGTGCAGGGTCGAAAGCGCCGCCTTGAACGACGGCAATTGCCGCGATTTCACAAAGGCGTCGTCCTGCCATTCGGGCAGGTCCGGCAGCTTCGCCAATGCGGCCTCTGCCGCCTTCTGCACGTTGCGCTGGTAGAGCCCCTCTGTGAGCCAGTACACGGGCTCGACCGGCGGCAATCTCGCCAGCCCCGCCTCGTCCAGCACCCGGTCGGGGTGAACCATCTGCAGATGGCCGTCCCACATCTCCAGTTTGCCGGACACCCAGCGTTTCGCGCCCAACGGCAGCGATTTCTCGACCCAAATGTGGTTGGCGAGGAAGAACACCAGCAGCACGTCGCCGGTCTCGTCCTCCACCAGCACGCGGTAGGGCGCCTTGGAACGGCTGTTCGGCGGGCGGTGCTCCGCCACCGTCACTTCCAGCGTCACCATCGCATCGGGTTCGGCGTCGCGGATCTTGGGCCGGTTGCGGCGGTCGATCGTGCTGTGCGGTAGATGGAACAGCAGATCGGAGACGCGCGGCTGGCCGCCAAGCAGGCGCTCGTAGAGCTTGCCGGTTTTCGGGCCGACGCCGGGCAGCGTCGACACGTCGGCGAACAGGGGATTGAGGATCGCGGGCCGCATGAGGCTCTTCTAGCCGTTTCGGGCGATTGCGGCGAGTTCGGCCCTGACTTTCCGTCCGCATCCCTCTATATGGAGCCCGAGCAGACACGCAGGGCGGATTTTCCGTCCGGCGCGAACGCCTATTGCGGTTGCCAGAGGAGCTGTCGTGTCGTCCTCAACTGAACTGTCGAGCGCCGGCCTCGAACCCCGCCGCCGTCGCATCCTGTTTCGCGCCCGCCATCGCGGCATGCGCGAGATGGACATCCTGCTGTCGAAATTCGCCGAGGCCGAAATCGCCGCGATGAGCGATGGCGACCTTGAGGATTTCGAGCGCCTGCTCGAAGACGCCGCCGATCGCGACGTGTTCATGTGGCTCACCGATGAAGCGCCCGTGTGGCCGCAGTTCAATACTGCTGTGTTCCATCGGCTAAAGGCCTTCC
>CANJEY010000437.1 GCA_947472615.1 Beijerinckiaceae bacterium | reverse complement strand
TGAAGCTGTCAGATCCGGCGTTCGCCGCGAAGATCCAGCAGACGTCGCCCGCCGCTCTGGTCGCGCAGCTCTGCGCTGCGCGACGCAGCTTCCTGTCACGGCTGAAAACGTTCCGCATTTTCGGCGCGGGCTGGATGGCCCGCGTCGCCCGCCTCGAGCGGGAAGCGATCGCGCTGGCGACAGGAAAGTCGCCGACGCCAACCCCATCGAAAGCGGCGCAGAAGCGCCCCAACAAGGAGAAGCTCATGCCTTCCAATAACATTCGTGAACCCAAGCCGTTCTGGGCCTCGCAGACGATCTGGTCCTCCGTCGCGGTGATCGGTTCGTCCGCCACCGGCGCGATGATCGCCTGGACGGCGAACGACATGGCGGGGTTCGGGGCCTCGCTGACGGCGCTGTTTGGCGGCGTCAATGCGGTGGTCGGCCGCTTCCGGGCGGACGGTCCGATCCTCTGAGCGGGACGGCGGGCGCGCGAAGCGCCCGCTTGCTGCCCGTCCGCAATCGGCCCAAAGTCCGCGTTCATGGCAGGTTCAGCCCCAGGCTGCACAATGATCCCTATGCGATTGTGGATTTTAATAGCCGTCACCGCCTTGGCGACCGGCGCGGGCTCCGTGTCCGCGGCGGAGCGCGACGGCGGACGCGTCTGCTATACGCAGGCCGAAACGCGGCAATCCATCGCCAGCCATCACCTCGTCGATCCGTTTTCGGCCCTGCGCAACGCGGCTGTCGCCATCAAGGCGGAGCCGCTGATGAACCGCCTGTGCAAGTGGGGCGATGAATTTGTCTATGAAATGACTTTGCTTCCGAAGAACGGCAAGGTTACACGGGTCTATCTGCGGGCGCAGGATGGATCGCCCATCAACGCCCAGAAGAACTGACGCCGCGAGGCGGGGAGAACGGCGTGCGCCTGCTCGTTGTCGAGGACGACAAGGACATCAACCGACAGCTCGTGACGGCGCTGGAACACGCCGGTTACGCGGTCGACAAGGCGTTCGACGGCGAGGACGGGCATTTTCTCGGCGACACCGAACCTTATGACGCCGTGGTGCTCGACATCGGCCTTCCGAAAAAGGACGGCGTTACGGTGCTGGAGGAATGGCGCAAGGCTGGCCGCACCATGCCGGTGCTGATTCTGACCGCCCGCGACCGCTGGAGCGACAAGGTGCAGGGCTTCGACGCCGGCGCCGACGACTACGTCGCCAAACCTTTCCACATGGAGGAGGTTCTGGCTCGCCTGCGCGCGCTGCTGCGCCGCGCCACAGGCCATGCGACGAACGAACTCACGTGCGGGCCGATCGTGCTCGACACCAAGGCAAGCCGCGTGGTGGTCGACGGCAATGCGGTGAAGCTCACGTCTCACGAATACCGCCTGCTCGCCTATCTGATGCATCACGTCGGCCGCGTTGTGTCCCGCACCGAACTGGTCGAGCATCTGTACGATCAGGATTTCGACCGCGACTCGAACACGATCGAGGTGTTCGTGGGCCGTCTGCGCAAGAAGCTCGGCGTCGACATGATCCAGACCATCCGGGGCCTCGGCTATCTGATGGCGGACCCGGCGGCCGATGCGGGGGCCGCGCCGAAACCGGCGCGATGAAAACCTCTTTCGGCCAGCTGCGTTCGCTGCCGATCGCGACGCGATTATTCTATTCGGCGGCGCTGTGGAGCATTGCGCTGCTGCTGATTGCAGGCGTGACTCTGACGGCCTTCTATCGCCGCAACACCGAGCGGGCGTTCGACGACCGGCTCGGCGTCTATCTGCGAGCGATCGTGGCCGATGTGGCCAATCCCGGCGACGACACCCGCACCGAGCCGGGGCAACTCGGCGATCCGCGCTTCGAACTGGCGCTGTCCGGCTGGTACTGGCAGATCACCCGCGTCGACACTCAGGGCGTCGACGTCAAGGCGTCGCGCTCGCTGTTCGCCTCCCGGCTGCCACGCCTTTCCACGCTCGGAATTTCTCCTGAACTCGGCGGCCTGCGCCGCGGATATGTGGCGGGGCCGGATGAGCGCCGGTTGCGCGTTCTGGAGCGCGTCATCGATGTGGGCGACGAGGGCATCTACCTCGTGCAGGTCGCGGCCCCCGTCGATGACATCGAGACTCAGGTGTGGGATTTCGAAGTGGCGCTCGTGGTCGCCTTTACGCTGCTGGGACTCGGCCTCGTGCTGACGACGGCCCTCCAAGTGCGGTTCGGCCTGCGGCCATTGCGGACGTTGCAGCAGGAAGTCAGCGCGATCCGCAATGGCGATAAGGAGGCTATCGGGGGCTCCTTTCCGGAAGATCTCGCTCCGCTGGCCGGTGAGCTCAATCTCCTCATTTCATCAAACAGAGACGTGGTCGAGCGGTCCCGGACCCATGTCGGCAATCTCGCCCATGCGCTGAAGACGCCGCTCAGCGTGCTGATCAACGAGGCCGGTGCGGACGATTCGGTTCTGGCCGAAAAGGTCCGCGAACAGACCGCCATCATGCGCGATCAGGTGACGCTCTACCTCGATCGCGCCCGCGCCGCCGCGCGGTCCAGCGTCGTCGGCTCGATCTGCGACGTGCAGCCTGTGCTGGAGGCGCTGGTGCGGACCTTCGGCAAGATCTACCGTGACAAGAGCACCGAATTCTCGCTGGACTGCCCGGCCGGACTGCGGTTTCGCGGCGAGCGGCAGGATCTGGAGGAAATGGTCGGCAATCTCGTCGACAACGCCGGCAAATGGACCTCTGGTCGCATCGCTGTCTCGGCTTCGGTCGCCCAGCCCGGGGTGGGTGAAATCGGCACGCCGATCCTGACCATCGCCATCGACGATGACGGTCCCGGCCTGCCGGCAGGCTCCCGCGAGGCCGCCACGGCTCGCGGCCGGCGGCTCGACGAATCGAAGCCCGGGTCCGGTCTGGGCCTGTCCATCGTTTCCGACCTCGCCTCGACCTATTCGGGCAAGTTTCTCCTTGAAGACAGCCCCCTCGGCGGGCTCCGGGCCATTCTGCGTCTCCCGGCGGCGGACGCCTCCTGAAGAAGTCGTGCGCTCGTGAACGTCGTTGGCATTCCAAACGCGGGCGGGAACGAGTAAGAGACGGCTATGTTGTGGGTCGTCTTCGCAATTCTCACCGGCGCGGCTGTGCTGAGCGTGCTTTGGCCGCTGTCGCGCGCGCGACGGGGCGTCAGCCGCCGTGACAGCGAGATCGCCTTCTTCAACGCCCAGTCCGCTGAAATCGACCGTGATGTCGAACGTGGCCTGCTGTCGAAGGAAGACGCCGAGATCGCCCGCGCGGAGGCCGCCCGGCGACTGATGACGATCGCAGACGCCAGCGATGCGGCGACGGCGCCGCCCCGTAGCGCCATCCGGTTCGCGTCTGTGCTGGTGCTGGTCGCGATCCCGACGATCACGCTCGGCCTGTATGGGTTCCTCGGTAGCCCCGATTTTCCGGATCAGCCCCTCCAGGCGCGGCTGAACGCGGCTCCGGACCGTATGGACATCATGACCGCCATCGCCCGTATCGAGCGCCATCTGGCAGAGCGGCCGGATGATGGTCAGGGTTATGAAATTCTCGCGCCCGTCTACATGCGGATCGGTCGAGGCGCTGACGCCGCCAAAGCGTGGCAAAACGCTATACGGATCAACGGTCCCTCGCCCGCGCGTCTCGAAGCGCT
>CANJEY010000436.1 GCA_947472615.1 Beijerinckiaceae bacterium | reverse complement strand
TTTCTTCCAGTACAGATCGAGCGCATCCGTAATCGTCAGCGCGTGCTCGGATTCATAACCCATCATCCGGAAATAGGAGACGAAGATCTCTCCAATAAGGACTTCATCTTCGACAACGAGAACAAACTGCATCACTGCGGCTTTCTCAGCGTGAGGGACACTGTCGTGCCACGGCCGACTTCGCTATCGAACGATAGCGCTCCGCCCCAACGCTCAACGGCATTTCTCGCCATGGCGAGGCCCAGGCCAAAACCACGGTCCTTTGTGGTAACGTTTCCGACTAGGATTTTCTTGATTTGGCTTTTGGGAATTCCCGGTCCGCTATCCGAAAATCTGACTACAACGTTGTCTGCGCCTTTTTCATAAACGGAAATCTGCAGAATTCCGTTCGACTTCATAGCTTCGACTGCATTGTTTATAATGCTTGTAAAGACGTGTTCCAGGACGGCCGGATCCGCCGAAATTTGACCGCTCGTCGCCCGAAGGTCTTCAAATTCGAGCGAGATTTTTGAAGAAGACAATGCAGCATTGCCGGCTGCGAGAGTCTTATGGAGTATGTCTGCCGGATTGACGGACGCGATTCTGCTCGGATCTGACCGAGCGTATTCCAACAACTGCTCAATATATCGGTCGATGCGATCGACGGACTGCAAAATTGGTTGGGTCCATTCCTGCCCTTCGCCGTGCTTGTTCGAGCAGCGGCGCATCGGCGATCGTAGGCACGATCGCCGGCGAGGGCCCTGCGGCTTTGGGCTCCCAGTGGTCGAAAACCTCCGGCACGATCGGCCGACGCGGCAACGGCAGCGGTGCGGCAAGCCGGCCAGTCAGCTTCGCCCCCGGCCAAAGATAGTGAATCCATATATCCAGTAGTGCGTTCAGTCTGGCCTGGTCCAAACGCGGGGTGGCCGGACCGGGCAATTGCTCCAATCCTATGGTGATTGTCGGGGCTTCGCTGGCTGCGCGCCACATATAGCGGATTGAAAACTTGGAGTTGGGCGCCTGCTGAATGAGAGCTGCCAGCGCAGCGGTCCTGTGGCGGCCATCGTCGCCGGCGTCCTGGACCATATTCGCTAGCGACAAAGTTCGATCGCGCCTTTTGGCGGCTGCCTCGTGCTCAGACGGCATTGTGCAAACGACCTTCTCGATGACAGGCAGGCGTCCAACAGAATGGCTCTGGCGAACATCGGGGCAGATTTTGGTGACTATGTTCATGTGGTGAGTATCCGAGCCGGACTTGGCTCGCTCCAATCTGTTGTTCATGGGAGTTTACTGTTTCACGGAAGTGCCCGCGGCGGCCCCGCCGGCGTATTCCTTCAGCTAGCGATAGATGCGGTGAAATCTATGCCCTCCGGTGACGAGGGTCCCGTCGTCACTGAGGACGACGTATGCCGAGAGGTAACATTCGAAGGGCTTCAAGCCGCGCGGTCCGCCAAGAGCGTGTGAGAGGCGTTTGCGTGCCTTGCGGTCGAAGCAGAGAATGTCCCCATCACCACTGCGGAAGGTTGAGCCATATTGCTCCAGGAGGCCAACGACGAGCGGCGGACTTGCTCTCTGTTGAAACCGCTTGTGGGCATGTTTGGAGACGCCATTTTTTGCGCCCCTGTTGCCGGACATTTCCGTCAGTTGCGTGAGCAAGTGTAGGTAAATTACTCTTAGCGACGCGTTTCTCTCCGACGAATCCTATGAGCCGACCGACCGTCTCTACGCGCTCAATCCGCTTTCCGCCAATGTCGCAAGGTCGGCGTTGAGATACGGTTTCGACGATTCGCAGACCGGTTCGATTGTGTGCTGTTTAGCTGTTTAGCCCGGCATTTGATGGCGTGGGTTGAGCTTGAATCTTTTCGGCTCGGAGATCCAGCATTTGCAGATGAATTCGTATGGCGTGAGACCTTTGAGCGTCTTGAGCCGGAGAGTAAATTAGTGGGCGTCTACGAAGTCCCCAGATGAGTTCGCAACTCGCCGTGGCTGTCGTAATGGTAGAGTTTGACGGTGTCCTCCTTAATCATCCTGCCGTGAAGAACCTGTCCCAAAGCGCATCGTTCCAGCCTGAGGAAAAGATTGCACGATCAAACCCGGGGACAAACATCTAAGACGCAGCCGGGTAGCTGGCCGCTTTCTTAGCCTCGACAGGGTGCGGGGGCCGCGGGAGCCCGAGATGATCGCGCAACATGCGTCCCGAATATTCGGTTCTGAACAGTCCCCGCTTCTGAAGCACAGGCACCACTTGCTCGGTGAAATCGCGAAAAGCGTCAGGAAACCATGGCGGCATGATGTTGAAGCCGTCCGCTGCATCGGCCGCGAACCATTCCTCGAGCCCATCCGCAATGTCTTCAGCCGAGCCCAGCAACAGGCGATGTCCTTGCGCGCTCGCCGCGTAATCTCGCAGGTCGCGCAGGTTCATGGTTTGATCCCGGGCCAGCTTCTTCAGCGTCACTGCATGCGCCTGCATGATTCCCGATGGAGGCAAGTCCGGCACCGGCCCATCAAGCGGATAGGACGAAAGATCATGGCCAAGGCGGTCAGACAGTATTCTCAGCGCCGCCTTGGGGTCCATCATGCTGCACAGACTCGTCAGTTTCGCCTTCGCGTCCTTGTAGGACGTCCCGACGATCGGACACACGCCGGGCATGATCTTCACGTGTCGCGGATTGCGGCCAATTTTCTCGGCGCCGCGGCGTATATCCTGGGCGAAGGACTTCGCGGCTTCGAGATCTTGCTGAACCGAATAAATGACTTCGGCCACCGACGACGCGAAGGCGCGGCCCGCGTCGGACGCGCCAGCCTGAACCATGATCGGATAGCCCTGCGGCGGCCGCGAAAGGTTCATCGGTCCCGAAACGGAAAAGTGCTCGCCCTTGTGATTGAGCGCATGCATCTTCGTGGTGTCGATGTATTTTCCAGACGCCACATCCTTCACGATGGCGCCGTCTTCCCAGCTGTCCCACAGGCCTTTCGCGACCTTCACGTATTCGATCGCGATCGCGTAGCGCTCGTCGTGCGGCGGGTGTGGCGTGTTGCCGAAATTGGCGGCGGCGCCCGGCTGCGCGCCCGTCACGATGTTCCACCCCGAGCGACCGCCGCTGATGTGATCGAGCGTGCCGAATTGACGCGCGAGGTTGAATGGTTCCGTGTAGGTCGTCGACGCCGTTCCGACGAGTCCGATATGGGTCGTGACCATGGAAAGCGCGGTCAACAACGTCAGCGGTTCGAATCTGACGATTGTCGCCGGGTGGAAATCGGCGCGCGTGAAAGGTGCATCCGCCAGAAACAGCATGTCGAACTTGGCGTCTTCGGCGAGACGCGCAATTTCCAGAAGCAAAGGCAGGTTTTCGCCGCCAGCTTGCGCACCCGGCATGCGCCAGCCAGCGACGTGATGCCCAGCCGCCTGTACGAAGAGGCCGAGGTGCATTTTACGATCTGATGAAGTCATCCAGACTACTCCAAGCGTTGTCAGCCATCGACGTGCGGGGAGCCGGAAGTCGGCTCCCTGCAATGAACCTGTTCGATCCAAATTCAAACATCAACCAGCAGAAATCCCGACATGATTGCGGCGCTGATCGTACAGTTCAAGACGTTTCGCGGTTGCGGTTAGCCGTTCGTCGCGCGACTGATCGGCAACGTATGGCGCCAATTCGCGCCAGCGATGGCA
>CANJEY010000435.1 GCA_947472615.1 Beijerinckiaceae bacterium | reverse complement strand
CGCGCGACGGCGGCGTTATCGGCGCACCGGCCGTCACCTATGCGAAAGCCGGCCCCGATCCGGTCGACCGCGAGGCTCTGCGCTCCTCCATTCTGGCGGCCGTCAACGCCTGCACGCCGCTGCGGTTTACGGGCGGGCTCGGTTCGGCTATTGCGGGGCTCCCTTTCGCCATCCGGTTCGTCGCCCTGCGGCGCGACCCGGCCTTTTCCCAAACCCCGTAGGAGACTTCATGTCCGAGGCAGGCAACACGCTCACGCTCGAAACCACGCAGGGCAATGTGGTGATCGAGATGCGTCCCGATCTCGCGCCGGGCCATGTGGCTCACATCAAGAAGCTTGTCGGCGAAGGCTTCTATGACGGCATAGTGTTCCATCGCGTCATCGATGGCTTCATGGCCCAGACCGGCTGCCCGAACGGCACCGGCACCGGCGGTTCGAAGTACCCGGACCTGAAGGCCGAGTTCAACGCCGAGCCGCATGTGCGCGGCGTGTGCTCCATGGCGCGCGCCCAGAACCCGAATTCGGCGAATTCCCAGTTCTTCATCTGCTTCGGCGACGCGCGGTTCCTCGACAAGCAGTACACTGTCTGGGGCAAGGTGACGGCCGGCATGGACAACGTCGACAAGATCAAGCGCGGCGAGCCGGTGAAGAATCCCGACAAGATTGTCAAAGCGACGATCAGCTGAGACTTTCAGTTTTTGACTGATGTGCAGGGCCGGAACGAAAGTTCCGGCCTTTTTCGTTTGGGGCGCGGGCGACTGGCGCAGCCAGGCTCACATGACTTGCGATGACTCGAATTGGGATATCAGGCACGAGGCGGAAACAAAGAGAGTCCGAATCGGCAATGCGTGATTCGCTGATTTCGTTCGTTAAGTTTGATTTGAAATTGCAGAGCGCGGGCGACTCACGCCGGATACGCCAAGTCCGGTTTTCGGAATTTCGGTACGGGACTCGTACGAAACGAGTCCGAATCGTGCTTTCGAGATTCGCGATTAGCAAATGTTAAGGACGCGTTGCGATGCAGGGCTTATTTGCTGCTCCCATTCTTAATGTGAATTCCAGAATCGGGATGAACAGTACGGATAGGGGGTGAAGCGTGTCCGAATCGGGAGATTGCGATTCGCGTGCGGCGAAAGCTAACAGCGCGTTTATATGCGACCGATTTCGCGCTTCCGCTCGCACGCTTGTGCGCATTCCCGATGCGGGAAAGTCCGCACAGGACTCGTACGAAACGAGTCCGAATCGCGTTTGGGCGATTCAGCAAATCGAGGCGTTAACAAAGAGCTTTCGATCTGCGCGCAGTTGGCGGACGCGAGAGCTCAGAACTTCCCCGGCGTGGCCCGCACGTGCGATTCATCGTTCTGGATGCGCAGCGATTTGATCACCATCGCGGTGCCGTAATAGGTCGTCGCATTGTAGATCAGTTCGACGATTTCGCGCGGCGAGAAGTGTGCGCTCATCCGGGCGAACGTTTCGTCAGACACATTGCCGGCGTTGCCGAACATTTCGTCAAGATAGGCGAGCAGCGCCTGCTGGCGCGCGTCGTAGAGGTCGGGCGATTTCGACCAATCTTTCAGCGCGTCGATCTGCGCCTGCGTGACGCCGGCTTTCAGGGCCAACGGCACATGATGATCGAGTTCGTACGGACAATCGAGCATGACGCCGGTGCGCAGGATCGCGAGTTCGCGCAGGCTCCGCGGCGCTTCGCAATCGTTGCGCAGCGACATGCTGAACGGCCGCTTGGTTTCGACGAGGCGCGGCGCATGTGCGGTCGCGATGTGCAGGTTCAGCACATGGCCGCCGCGTTCGCGGGTTTCGTCGAACAGTTTCTGACAGACGGGATCCAGCGGCGCGGGCAGGGGCGGCAGGCGGCAGATCTGGCGATGATAGTCTTCGGTCTCGTGCGCATCGCCAGACATGTGTTCCCCCGGAATTACGGACGTGGCGAAACCAGCGTCCTGTTGTCGTTCGTTTTCGCCGCGCCGATCACGCGATTGCCGTCGATGCGGACGCGGCCGCTGGCGGCGATTTCGAGCGCCAGCGGATAGATTACGTGTTCCTGCGCCAGCACGCGCGCGCCGAGAGTCTCGGGCGTGTCGTCGTCCAGCACCGGCACGGCCGCCTGCGCGATGATCGGGCCGGAATCCATTTCCGGCACGACATAATGCACAGTGCAGCCATGCAGTTTCACGCCGTCGGCCAGCGCGCGCTCATGCGTGTGCAGGCCTTTGTAGGATGGCAGGATCGCCGGATGAATATTGATCATGCGGCCGCGCCAGCGTTCGACGAAACTCGCCGTCAGCAGGCGCATGAAACCGGCTAGGCAGATGAAGTCGATGCGATGCGTATCGAGCATCGCCTGCAACGAACCCTCGAAAGCCTCGCGCCCCGCGTAGATCTTGTGATCGACGGCTGCCGTGGCGATGCCGTGCGCTTTCGCGGTCGCGAGGCCCGGCGCGTCGGGGCGATTCGACAGCACGAGCGCGATCTGCGCCGGAAAATCGGGATTGCGCGCGGCGTCGATCAGCGAAGCCATGTTGGAGCCGCGCCCGGAGATCAGGATCGCGGTGCGCCGGGCGCTCACAGCGCGAGCCGTCCTGTGTAGGTCACGGCTTCGTCGCCGCGTACGCCCGCGACGCCGATGCGAACCGGGGCTTCGCCAGCGGCCTTTAGCGCCGCCGCGACCTCGGCGGCCCTGGCGGCGGACGACACGACGATCATGCCGATTCCGCAATTGAACGTGCGCAGCATCTCGCGTTCCGCGACGCCGCCGGCGTTCGCCAGCCATTTGAACACCGGCGGAACCGGAATGGCGGCGAGATCGAGATCGACGCCGATCGACTTCGGCAGAACGCGCGGAATGTTGTCGGGAAATCCACCGCCCGTGATGTGGGCCAGCGCCTTGATGCCGTCGGTCGCTTTCAGCGCCGCCAGAAGCGGCTTCACGTAGAGCCGTGTCGGCGTCAGCAGCGCCTGCGCCAGCGTTTTGCCCGGCGCGAAGGGCGCATCATCCGTCCACTTGAGGCCGGCGCGCGCCACGATGCGGCGCACCAGCGAGAAGCCGTTGGAATGCACGCCCGACGAAGGCAGGCCGAACACCACGTCGCCCGCCGTCACATCCTCGCGCGGCAGCAGACGGCCGCGCTCGGCCGCGCCAACCGCGAAGCCCGCGAGGTCGTAATCGCCTTCCGCATAAAGGCCCGGCATTTCCGCCGTCTCGCCGCCGATCAGCGCGCAACCGGATTCGATGCAGCCCTGCGCGATGCCCTTGACGATGGCCGCGCCGGCTTCGGGGTCGAGCTTGCCGGTGGCGTAATAGTCGAGAAAGAATAGCGGTTCCGCGCCCTGCACGATGAGGTCGTTCACGCACATGGCGACGAGGTCGACGCCAACGGTGTCGTGAATGCCGCTCTCGATGGCGATCTTCACCTTGGTGCCGACGCCATCGTTGGCGGCGACCAGGATAGGATCCGCAAAGCCGGCGGCCTTGAGGTCGAACAGGCCCCCGAAACCGCCGATCTCGGCGTCCGCGCCGCGCCGCCGCGTCGCCCGCACGAAGGGCTTGATCTTCTCGACCATGGCGTTGCCGGCGTCGATGTCGACGCCCGCCTGCGCGTAGGTGAGCCCGGTCTCGGGCTTCTGTGACATGACGATCCCCTGTTT
>CANJEY010000434.1 GCA_947472615.1 Beijerinckiaceae bacterium | reverse complement strand
GCTGCGCGACCTCGACACCGATGGCGTCGAAGCCGAAGTTCTCTTCCCGAATTATGGCATGGCCCTCTTCGCCATCGACGACATCGAGACACAGGAAGAATCGTTCAAGCTTTACAACGACTGGATCGCCGATTTCTGCAAGACGGATTCCAAGCGTCTCTTCGGCGTACCGTGCGTCTCCGCCTACGATATCAAGGGCGCCATCAAGGAAATGCATCGGGGTCATGACATGGGCCTGAAGGGCGCGATGCTCTGGCAAGTTCCTGACCCGCGCCTGCCGTTCACGTCGACTCATTACGATCCGCTGTGGGCCGCCGCCGCGGAAACCGGCCAGCCGGTGATCTGCCATATCTTGACCGGCCATTCCTACATCAAGACCGGCCACAAATACGGGATGGAAGGAATTCGCGACGCGACGAACATCAAGACCAACGATTCTGCCAACACGCTCTTCGATTTCATATTCTCCGGCGTGTTCGACCGGCATCCGAAACTCAAGCTCTTGCTGGCGGAAAGCGAGATCGGTTGGTTGCCCTTCCTGCTGCAGCAATGGGACTATTATTTCGAACGCTTCCGTCATCAGGGCATCGCGATCAACCGCCTGCCCAGCGAGATCTTCAGCGAGCACGTCTACGGCACCTTCCTCGAGGATTACGCCGGCACGCGGAACTTCCCGTGGTGGGGCGAAAAGAACTGCATGTGGTCCAACGACTATCCGCACTTCAACATGACGTTCCCGCACTCACGCAATGTCGTCGAACATCATCTCAAGGGATTGTCCGAAGAGAAGCGGCAACGGCTCACGCGCGACAACGCGATCAAACTGTTCAAGCTCGAGCTGTGAATGAGGGAGACCTGGCTCGCGGTTTGGATTCGAGGAAGGTCATCGAGCATTCGAACTGAGGCAGCCTGATGGCTTCCTGGTCCTGAACGATCAACAACTGACGAGTGCCGGGATCGATGCCTTGCGCAACCAACGCGTCCTGCTGCAGGCGTCCAGAGCGGGCCGCGATGAAGCGAAGGTTCGGCAGAAGCTGATTGAAACCGGCGCGTTCGATGTGATGATCGATATTCGGGGCAACTTTTTCTAACGCGAACCGTACCATTCCAGTTCTGCTTCTTCGACCGAGCGAAGGAGAAGGACGAGGGCCGCCGCGACCATGTGCTGATGCTCGACGCCCGGCAGATTTTCCGGAAGGTCTCGCGCTCCGTCTGTGATTTCTCGCCGGAACAGCAAAAGAATATCGCCGCCATCGTATGGCTCTATCGAAGGCAGCAGGAGCGTTTCCTGAAATTGGTGGAAAGCTATCTGGCGGAGTCCGTGGGACTCGCCGGGGCGCTAGGTAAGCTTGCTTACCTTGGCCAGCCGGTCTCGTGGACACCGAGAAAAGGTGTTTCATGAAGCCGGAGGTGTGTGATGCAGAGGCGCAAGTTCAGTCGGGAGTTCAAGGTCGCGTTACGTTGGGCAATCTGCTCAAGCTTGCGCTGAAGGGATGGATCGGTTCCGGACTCGATGAGCTTTTTGGTATGGTGGCGGGCCAACCGGGCGTCCTTCAGAGTAACGGCCGGATAGAGGCCCAGCGCAAAAGTCTCTGTTCCCTTCGAACCGATAGGCCAGTCGCCAGTACTTGGCCCCGTTCGGCATGATCCACAATTGGAGGCTCTCGCCATCGGACAGTTTGACCAGCTTTTCGGTCGGCTTTGCGTTCCGGCAGGCAATCTCGGTCAGCATGTTGGTATCTCGATGGTTGGTATCGGCTCGTACCAACGAATCTACCAACAATCGGACCCGGATACCAACGGCCCACCCCGGACGGGATTGGAGAGATTTTCCAATTAAACCACTGTTTTTACAGTCTTTTGGGAGGAATCTGGGTTGCTTTGGTGGGTAATTTGGTGCCCCTAGCCGGAATCGAACCAGCACTCCTTGCGGAATCCGATTTTGAGTCGGACGCGTCTACCAGTTCCGCCATAGGGGCATCGCGCCGCCTGCGGCGCAATCGGGCGGGATCATAGCCGCCGCGCCTGCGGGGTCAACACTCGCGAGCACGAATTATCAGGCGGTGCGGCCGGCGCGGGCCTGGAGCTGGCGCATGCGCTCGGCGAGCGATGCGGTTTCGGCGCTGTCGGCGGGTTGCTGTTGCAGGGCCGCGGCGAGGCGGGCGATTTCGCCGCCGACGTCGACGATCGCCTGACGCAGCAGATCGGCGTCCTGAGGGGCGGCTGCGGGCGTAGAGAGCGTGGCGGGCGCGGCGTGCCGCGTCTGGGCGGTCTCGCGCCGCAGCGCCTCCAGCGCGCCCTGCAGCATGCTCAGCTCGGCCCGCATGGCCTCAAGCCGCTCCGCATGGGCTCGGTCAAGCAGGTCGGCGGCCTGCGCCTGCTGGGCGACGGCGGCGCGCAGTTCGGTTTCGCGCTCCGCGGCGGCGGCGAGATCACGCTCGACGTCGGATGTGTGCTGCAGCAGTTTCGTGTGGGCGCGCTGCGCGGTGCGCAGGGCGTTTTCGAGGCTTTCGATCTGCGTCGTCTGCTCGTCGATCCGCGCCTGCAGTGCGTCGCGCTTCTGGTTCAGCAGGCCGATGTCGTTGCGGGCGAAATCGCGTTCGCGCGCCGCAAGTTCAAAGGCCGACGCCTTGTCTGCGGTCATGGCGTGGGCGCGCGAAATCTCGCGCTCGGCGTCCAGCAGGCGCAGCTCAAGGCCGGAGACCCGCGTTTCGAGCCCGGCGATGACGGTGCGGCGTTCCTCGGCTACATCGGCGAGTTCGTTGTAGTCGCGTTCGAGCCCGGCGAAATCGGCGGAGCGGCGCTGCACCAGCGCATCGGCTTCGTTCATGCCGATGTTGGCGGCGCCGAGCGCGCCTTCGAGCTCCTGAATGGCGCGTTCGTGCACGACGATCTGACCGCGTAGCGACAGCGCCTCGCGCTTCACGTCGCCGAGTTCGGAATCGAGGGCGGCCAGCTGCGCGGCGCGGCGGCCGAGTTCGCCCATGTCGCGGGCGCGCGCCTCGCCCAATTCCTCGGCCTTGCGTTCGATGCGGCGATGTTCGGCGGCGAATTCGGCGCGGAGTTGGTCACGCTCGGCGACGATCTCGGCCATCGACAGCGGCATCTGCATCTCGACGCGGCGCACCGACAGGCGCACGGCCCGCCGCCAGAAGGCCGGCAGGAACAGCAGCGTCAGGAGTCCGCAGAGCAGAAACCCCAACGCAAACACCATGATCTGTTCAATCACGTCGCGATGCGTTCATTCGAAGTCGAGAGGGGCGGACCATGACACGGACAGGCCCTGAAATCAAAACGCCCCGGACGAGCCGGGGCGCGACGCGAGCGTGACCGGACTCAGAAAGGGTTCCAGGTCGATTCGTTCGTGAACTTGATGTAGCCGACGTTGACGCCGAGGCGCGCCCCGATGCCGGCGCGGATCGGCACGACCACGATGCCGCTGGAGGTCAGCGCCGTCATGGCGAGGCCGGCGACGAAATAAGCCGAGCCGTCGATGCCGACGAACCGCTGGTAGACGGACGAGACCGCCGGCAGAGTGTAGATCAGCATCATGGTGCGGTCGCCGTCGCCGCCGGCGTCGAAGCCGAGCGAGGGGCCCTGCCAGTAGAGCTTCTTGTCGCCCGCGTTGCGGGTGTACATCGTGCCCTCGCCGTAGCGCAGGCCGGCCAGAAACGCGCCAGAGC
>CANJEY010000433.1 GCA_947472615.1 Beijerinckiaceae bacterium | reverse complement strand
CACCTGAGGGGGCGCGCCCCTCAAAGCTCGATACGCCCGAACGCCGCATAACCCCGATATAGAGAGCGAAAATCCGTCAGCATGCCCCCTTGGGCGGCTGCCCCCAGATTCATCGCCCGCCGCAGATCGATCCGCGGGTGGACGTCAAACGCTTCGAGCCAGCGGTTCAAGACTAACTTCGCCAGACCCGGCAACCCTGCCTGATCGCCAAAGTCGGCGACGAGAAGCGACCCTCTGGGGGCGGTCGCCCGAAGACCTGCTTCGAGTACACTGCGCCATTCAGGGATCATCGACAGGGCATACGAGACGTAGACCCGATCGAATTGGGAGACGCCGAATAAATGCTCGGGATCGAAATTCGTCGCATCCGCCTGGCGAAACAAAATCCGCTCGGCAGGCGCACGCTCGGCCGCGTTCGCTTGGGCTTTGCCGAGCATCACAGCCGACACGTCGAGCCCGAACCAGCGGCGACCGGGATAAAGCCGCGAAGCCGACAAAAGGTTGCGGCCGGTGCCACACCCAATCTCCAGAATCGATCCACCGGTGGGTGGACGTAGTTCGGAGATCAGCAAATCCCGCCCAAGCAGATATGGTTTCCGCGTCAGGTCGTAGATGTGCCGTTGCCATCGATACATACGGTCCATGCTGGCGGCGGCGTCCCCCATCAGTGCGTCGCCTTCAGTTGATACAGATGGAAGCCGCCGTAAATCGAGGAACGGTCGCGGCGAGTCCAATCGGCGCAACGAACCGGATCGTAAGCCCATCGATCGAGAATTGACGAGTCCACTGCTCCAGGCAGAATGGACGGCTCGCCGGCAGTGCGGAAAATCACACGGGCGCCGGGCGCCGCGACGCGAGTGATTTCCGTCCATAACGAATTCAATTCGGATGGTGACATCCAGTCCTGCGCGTCCAGCAGGACAAGGCAATCGAGACCGCCCGGAGGGAGTGATCTCAGTACGTCGGTCATGGACGCATGCACGAATTCCAGACGCCGCGCCATCTCCCGGAGACGGGCGAAGTTTTGTTGTTCCAGATAGGGCGGCAGGCTGGCCTCGCGATCGTCGCCATAGCCGCGCCCGAAGGCCTGACGGGCAAAGTAATTCGATTTGAGATCGAAATCGCATGCGAGCTTGCGCAACCTGCCACGCAGGACATCAGACATGCGCTCCGGTCCGCCCCCGGATAGAGACACATACTGAGCCGGCGGGATCCCGAGACCATAAAGCGAGGCCGGCTGGCGGGTCAGCCAACGAATGAACTTGCGGTCGAACAGCGGCGCAATCTGCGTATCAAAAATATGCTTCTGCTCATCAATCGAGCGGGCTTCCGACATCTGCCGGAGATCCACGCCATGCGCTCGCGACAAAAGATGGCCGAGTGTGATGAAACGTCCAAGCAGTCCATGACGATAGGGATTACGAGCGAACATCTCAATGCGACGGCGACCGGAAAGCGAGCGCGCGTCCCAGTATGTCCGCGTCGCAAAATCCAGATTTGGACGAATATGATTCTGGTAAAGGTCGATGTTCGCTCGCGCGCTTCCCTCGGCGAAGATCGAGCGAAACGAATCATAGTCGCCAAGGTTTCGAACCGCTGCGATCTTGAGCCTCCCGAGCGCCACGTGAGCGGCATTGAGATCGACCGCGGTTATCCGCCGAGGCGCTGCGGTCAGATAGCTCATCGCGTTGCAGCCGCCTGAAGCGATCGTCACCAGGTGATCCGTCGGCCGAATCGCCAGGGCCTCCATGTCGATGACGGGGTCTTCCCAAATCTGCGCGTACACGAGATTGCGAAATGCAAGTGTGAAGGCACGCTCCAGAAGACCGCTGCGGCTCAAAACTTTGTTGCGGTGGACTGCCGCACTCAGGTGGCCTGTCGTTGAAGCGCGCTCAATCGTTATTTCCATGGAGCTTCCTGAGGATTGCCGTAGCCAGAGGGGCGACGATTGCACTCCGCTAGCTGCGCCGTGCGAAGTTCCCACGACACATTGATGACCGTTACTTGTCGCATAGCTTCGATGCGCAGATGAAGATGCGTTGCACAAATCTTCCGTCACCCGCGCGTATCGGGGGCGACACAAATATCGCGAATGCCAAGGCTGGCGTCACGGACATGTCGTTGCGTTCTGGGGTGCAGCAACACATGTCGCCTCCAGGCTAACTGGATCGAAAGAGCGCTAGACGCGGTGCTTCTCGATGAAGGCTTCGACAGATAGGCTGCGAAAGTCATGCAAGGCTAGACGCAATCTCTCGTGGTCCCAATCCCACCAGGCGATTTCCCGCAGAGCGTCGATCATGTCCTGCGGAAAGCGAAACCGGATCGTACGCGCAGGGATTCCGCCGACGATCTCGTAGGGAGCAACATCACGGGTTACGACGGCGCCAGAGCCGATGATGGCGCCAGTCCCGATTCGACGACCTGGCAACACGACGACGCCGTGTCCGATCCAGACGTCATGCCCGATAATGCATGGCGTCGTCCTCCGCCAATCGAAGAACTCAGCTTCGTCCTCCTCCCCTTCAAAATATTTTGAAGCCCGATAGGTGAAGTGCGCTTGAGAGGCGCGCCATTGCGGATGGTTTCCGGGATTGATTCGCACCTGTGCGGCGATCGAGCAGAACTTGCCCACTGTCGTATAAATGACGTCGCCGTCGTTCACGATGTACGAATAGTCGCCAAAAGACGACTCGACGATTTTCGTTCGTGCGCCGACTTCCGTGTATCGACCGAAATCCGAGCGAACAACAGTCGCGGTCGGGTCGATGGATGGCGTGTGTCCAAGCTTCGGGTTCGACATCAATGGCTCCTCTCGCACCGCTCGTCGGAACAGCAATGCACGGCGTCCTTGCGCTTGTGGTGGGACCATCTGGCGCCGGGAAGGACTCCATTATCGAAGGTGCAAGATCGGCATTTGGGGCCGATCCCCGGTTCAGCTTTCCGCTCCGGGTTGTGACCCGGCAGGCGTGTGACGCCGAAGCCCATGGGGTCATGACGCCGGAAGAGTTCGAAGACGCGCAGATGAATGGCTATTTCGCCCTGAGCTGGAGTGCTCACGGCCTGAACTACGGAATCGTCGCGGCCGACGTCGCAGCGATTGAAAGCGGCGTAACAGTCGTTATCAACGTGTCGCGAGGCGCCGTGGCCGCGGCAGAAAGCATTGCCCGGCATGTAACAGTCTTCAATGTGACCGCACCGGTCGAAATTCTGGCGGCGCGCATCGCACAGCGCGGACGGGAAGACATTGAGGAAATCACCGCGCGTCTCGAACGCAGTTCTCCCATCACCGCCATGCGCGCGAAGATCGTTTCTATTTCGAACGACCGCGATCTGAAATCGGCTGTAGGCTTGTTTTGCTCTGAACTGACGAGAGCTCATCTCAGCGCAACGACGCCGAATGGATGATGCGAAATCGTCCTTGCGGCTGGTCTTGCCTGAACAGCGCAATCCGATCCACCGAGGTCAATTCTGTCGTGACGCTTCGGCTGAAGGCATGGCGTAAAAACTCCAGCACACGTTCGCGTAACTCAAAGTGAACGGGGCCTGTCAGCGTCATGTGGAAGCGAAACTCATCCATGACGTAAGGGTAGCCGTATCGGGCAAGATACCCCCGCTGCGGGTCTGTCAGTGGGCTCTCAAGTCTTCGGGCGATCTCGGCAGAGTTTAGCGGTGCCCTGAACGGCT
>CANJEY010000432.1 GCA_947472615.1 Beijerinckiaceae bacterium | reverse complement strand
GACCTTGCGGCCGCCGCGCATGTGAAGATAGGTCGGCGACGGAATGCAGACCTTCGGGGTGCGGCGCGTCACGGCTTTCAGCGACGCGAAATGATCGACGACAATCGGCCTGCTCCGCGCGATCGTGTCCGTCACCACCATCATGGACGATGTAGTCGACGTCTCGCCGCCCTTGCCGCGGAACGTCACGGTATAATCGCTCTTCGTCGCCTCGATGCCGTCGAAGCCGGTGAGAAAATCGACGAGCCAGTGAGCGCGGCGAAACTCGCCGTCGGTCACGCCATGCAGGCCAGCGCTTTCCTGCAGCGCCACAACGTCGCGGATCGCCTGATCCTCGACTTCGCGTAGCGCCGCTTGATCAATCTCGGCGCGCGCAAAGCGATCACGCGCATCCTTCAGGAACTGCGGCCGAAGCAGGCTGCCGACCTGATCGGCGCGAAACGGCGCTGGCGACATGGATCAACTCCGGAATGCGATGTCGGGCTTGCTTCGCTGCACTCGCAACGACGGCGCAGCGTCGTCGCGAGCGATCTTGATTCCCCGGAAGCGAAACGACGATCGCCGCTCACTGCACGATGGATCGCGTTGCGGGCGACGAAGCGCCCGCAACGAAATCGCTTCCTACTTCGGGTCTTTCTGGTTCTCGTAGGTCTTGAATTCCATGTTGTAGAGCTCGCCGTCCTTGCGCTCGACCTTGCGGACATAGACGTTCTGCACGATATCGCGCGTCTCTGGATCAATCGACACAGGACCGCGCGGGCTCGTCCACGACAGGCCCTTGAAGGCTTCGATCAGCTTGGGACCTTCCGTGTTGCCGTTGTTCTTGGCGATCGCCGCATAGATGGCGTGGATGCCGTCGTAGCCGCCGACGCCGATGACATTCGGGCGGCGATTGGCGTTCGCCTTCTTGAACTCCGCGACGAACTTGCGGTTCTCGGCGGAGTCATGTGAGGCGGAATAATTGTAGGACGTGATCATGCCGAGCACGCCGTCGCCCATGCCGTTGAGCTGGTCGTCATCGGTCACGTCGCCGGTGCCGACGACCTTGATGCCGGACTGCGGCAGGCCGCGATCGACCACCTGTTTCATCAGCGCGCCCGCCGTCGGCGCCGGCACGAACAGGAACAGCGCATCAGGCTTCAGATCCTTGGCGCGCTGCAGGAAGGGCGCGAAATCAGGATCCGCAAGCGGCGCTTTGAGTTCTTCCGTCACCTTGCCGCCGCCGGCTTCGAGGCGCTTCTTGAACGCGCCCGCCGCATCGAGGCCCGGGCCGTAATCGGACACGAGCGTCACGGCCGTCTTCACGTTGTTCTCGACGGCCCATTGCGCCACGGGCGCGGTGTTCTGCGGCAGCGTGAAGCTGATACGCACGAAATAGGGCGACGTGCCGACGATCATCGACGTGCCAGCCACCATGATCACCGCCGGCACCTTCGCCTGCGTGATGACGGGGCCCACGGCCAGCGCCAGCGGCGTGAGGCCGAAACCCGTGATGGCCGCAACCTTCTCGTTGACGATCAGTTCCTGCGCCAGACGGCGCGTGATATCGGCGACGCCCGTGTCGTCCTTGATGACGAGTTCGATCGTCTTGCCGCCGACCTTCGTGCCATTCAGAGCCTGATAGAGTTTCGCGCCGGCGACGATCTGCTGGCCGGACGCGGCCTGCGGCCCGGTGAGCGGCGCGATGACGCCGATCTTGATCACATCCTGCGCTTGCGAAAGCCCCGCCCACATCATCGCCGCGACCGCGACGCCAGTCCTGACCATGCTCATGCCAGTCCCCTCCAGTTGCGCCCGACTTTGCGAGCGTATCGTCAGCACAGATAGGGCGCGACAACGCCCTGCGCCAGTACGGCCAAGCCCGGTGAGATCGCCGTCGCCTTGATCCAGATCAACGCCGCTCCGTGACCGCCAAAAGATATTATATTTATCGTCCGCGCGGAACCCGTCCGGATGCATCATGGGGAGGACATGAATGGACGCCATCGTCGAGCGCAGGAAAATATCGCCCGCCCACGGCACGAAGGCGGGCCTCGGGGCGATGACCGGCCAGCGCTTCATCGAAAGCCTGAAGGACGGCCGCGAGGTCTGGATCGACGGAACCCGCGTCGATGACGTGACGACCCATCCGGCGTTCAAGGGTATGATCAACGAAGCCGCGAAGATCTACGATCTGCAGAACAGCGATCAATATCGCGACGAGATGACGTTCGTGGATGAGGAGACCGGCGTCCGCACCGGCCTCTCGTGGCTGCTGCCGCAATCGCCGCAGGATCTGCGGCGCAAACGTCGCAACAGCGAATTATGGAGCGAATTCACCTGGGGCCAGTTGGGCCGCAGCCACGATATTCTTGCGCCCTACATCATCTCGTGCCTGCACCTGAAGGAGCAGTTCAGCGCGGTGAAAAATCCACACTGCGATTTCGGCGAAAACGTCGAGAATTACTTCAAGTTCTGCATGCGCAACGATCTGTTCCTGACGCATGCGCTGGGCGATCCGCAGGTGGACCGCTCCGAGCAGACTCAGAACGAGAAGCGCCCCGTCGCCGAAGACGACCAGATCGCCCTGCATGTGGTGGAAGAGACGAAGGACGGCGTCATCGTCACCGGCGGCAAGCAATTGTCGACCGCCGCCACGCACAGCCATGAATGCTACGTGTCGCTGTCTGCGACATTCGCGATGCGCAACGATCCGCGCTGCGTGCTGGCCTTTTCAATCCCCACCAATTCGTCAGGCCTGAAGATTCTGGCGCGCGAGCCCGTGTCGCGCTGGTTCGGCACCTGGGGCCATCCGTTGCAGAATTTCGATGAGCAGGATTGCATGCTGTTCTTCGATCATGTGCTAGTGCCGTGGGATCGGATCTTCATGCTTTACGATCCGAGCCCGATGGTGAAGATGCTCGGCGCAGGCGGCGGCAGCGTCAACTTCAACTTCCTCGGATGGGCCAACGTCAGCCGCGTCTATACGCGCATGAAGCTGATGACCGCCGTCGCCACCATGGTGGCGGATGCGATCGGCGTGAAGGACTATCGCGAGGTCGGCGCCAAACTCGGCGAGATGGTGACCTATTGCGAAGTCTGGCGGCACGCGATGGAAGGGCTTGAGCACGAAGCTCGACCGACCCCCACAGGCCAGTGGACGCTTGGCCCCGGCCGCGGGCTACACATCTGGTTCGCGCAGACATCGGCCCGCATGGTCGAACTGCTGCGCGAAATCTGCGGCTCGGGCATCGTGATGCAGCCGAGCGAACGCGATCTCGCCAATCCGGAACTGCGCCCCTATCTCGACCGCTACATGCGCGGCAAGGGCGTCGGCGTCGAATACAAGTCGCGACTGTTCCGCCTCGCGCACGATCTTGCGGCCTCGTCGTTCGGCCTGCGGCAGGACATTTACGAATACTGGCACGGCGGCGATCCGAACCGGAACCGCATCAACCTGCTGCGCAGCTACGATCAGACACATATGGAAGGCATGATCCGCGATCTGTTGAGCAAGCCGCTTGCGCATGGCGAGGTGCTGTAGTCATCTCCATTTCCTTCGCGGTTGCGCACCGCTAGAATCCCGCCGCATGGCCGGCGGGATTTTTCATTGCCGGCGCGCGAGGGAGGACAGATGAGCGTTCCGGTTTCACGCGCGATCGAACATTCCGACGTGACAGAGCGCCTCGTGCGCTGCGCGCTGGATT
>CANJEY010000431.1 GCA_947472615.1 Beijerinckiaceae bacterium | reverse complement strand
GACTGCTCGGCCCGGATCACCGCCTGACCGTCGACGCTGCGCTGGCGGATCCAGAGGCTCGAATCGACGTCCGACCGCGTGCGGCCGAACATGCCGGTCTCCATCTGGTCGGCGCGTTGCTTCAACACGGCGGCCAGCGGGCTGTAGGCGGTGACGCAGACGATGCCCAGAACCAGCACCAGAAGGATCGGCGACGACAGGATCTGCCACACCGAGAATCCGGCCGAGCGCGCCACCACCAGTTCCAGCCTCCGCGTCAGATTGACGAAGGCGAACATGGACCCGGCGAGGATCACGAACGGCAGGGTCTGTTCCGAGATCGACGGCACCCGCATCAGCGAGACGAGCGCCACATATGCGGTCGTCACGTCTCGCAAGTCGCTGGCGCGGCGCAGCATTTCGACGAAGTCGATGATGTAGATGAGCAGGCAGACTGTGCCGAAGACCCCGAGCAGCACCCGCGCGAACCGGCCCATCAGGTAGATGCCGAGCGTCGATCCGTTCATCGGGCGGTCGCCTGTCGCAGGCGCGTTGGGGAACGGGTCCAGGTATTGGGGAGGCCGAAGATCGTCGCCAGCGCGCCGACGAGCGCCAGCAGCGGGATCGCATAGACGAGCGCCACCGCCCACGGCGCGCGCGGAACCAGCGCCGACGCCCCGAATCCCGCGATACGCAACGCCACCACGGCCACGACGGCGAGCGCGATCGCCGAACCTCGCCCCTGCCGGGTCGTGCGCGGCTGTCCGAGCGCGGCAAATCCGATCAGCCCGAACGCTAGCGCGAACAGCGGATTGGCGAAACGGTCATGCAGTTCGGCGACCAGACGTCCGTAATTGTTCGCCACATAGGTATTGCTGCGGTCGAGGTTCAGCAGCTCCAGCGTACTGCGTTCGCGCGGTTTCAGCGGCGCGCCTTCGCCCTCGGAGCCGAACTGCGACAGATCGATGGCGTAGCTCTCGAACGACACCATGGCTGGGTCGGGCTCACCCTTGCGCTGCTGCTGCATGCTGCCCTTGTCGAGCAGCAGATAGTTCTGCTTTCCGCTTTCGACCGTCTGCCCGGCCTCGGCCAGATAGGTGCTGATTCGCTCCGGGTCGCGTCGGTCCTGAATGAAGATGCCGCGCAACCCGCCGCCCGGCGCGCGCTCGCGATAGTGAAACACAATACCCTGATCGAGGGTGATGAATTGCCCTTCGCGCACGAACCGGGTGATCAGATCGGCGCGGATGTTGGTGACGAGGTCGCGGATCATCCGGAAACTCGCCGGCATGGCCCAGATGGACATCGTTCCGACGAGCAACACCACGAAGGCGATCAGCCACAGAAACGGCCGCAGCAGCCGGCCCGGAGACATGCCGGATGCGCTCATCACCACCAGTTCGCTGTCGCCGTTGAACCGGTTGAGGGCGAACAGAACCGCGAAGAACAGCGCGATGGGCGAGATGATGACGATCAGCGACGGCAGGGTGAGACTCGTCAGCGTCAGGAAGATCAGCAGGCTCTGCCCCTTGGTGGTGAGCAGATCGACCTGCTGCAGGGCCTGCGTCACCCAGATCACGCCCGTGAGGGACGCGAGCGCGCCCACGAAGGCCACGAGGCCGGTCCGGAAAATATAGCTTTCCACGGTCGTCATGCCGGGAGCTTTCGAACCTCATCCGTCCTTCGGACGCGCTGAATATGAACGCTGCCGACACCGGGCCGAACCACACGACCCATCCCGTACAGCGCTAGATGCTGGCGCGGGGTTTCGCAAGGCGAACAGCCACGCATGACAATATTGCGGTGCGGAATGTCGCGCTGCGTTGCCCGAACGCTACGTGCAGGCAGGTCGCGGCGATTTGAAGGCGCGGAACCGTGCGGCGCGGGATCGGTCGCAAGTCTGTCGCGACAGAACGATTGCGCCGCGCTATCAAGCTCAACATGATGCGGGCAGAATCGCGCCCGGACCTGCAAGGAATTTCGCCCATGACCCAGACTGTCGAAACGGATTTCATCGCGCTCGGCGATCTGGGATCTGGCGGCAAGCGCGCACGGGCGCGCAATCTCGGAACGCTGGTGGTTTTCGCTGGCGACGATCTGGCGTTCGGCGATGCGACGCGGGCGCTGCTGGGCGATTCGCTCGATCTTGTGCAGCGCGCCGCCAAGGTGGCGAAGTTCAAGGGCGCGGCCGGATCGTCGCTGGATCTGCTGGCGCCCACCGGCGTGCAGGCGGATCGGCTGCTCGTCGTCGGCTCGCACGCGAAGAAGAAGCCCGAGGGCGAGGCCGAATATCTGAATCTCGGCGGCCAGACGATGGGCAAGATCTCCGGCGCTGAGGTCATCACAGTCGCGTTCGATCTGCCGGGCGAGACGGCGCACCCGGCGGGCGCGGCGGCCGACTTCATGCTCGGCGTGCGGCTGCGCAGCTACAAGTTCGACCTCTACAAGACGAAGAAGAAAAAACCCGACGAAGACGACTCGACGCCCGCCAAGGTGAAAGTCTCCATCGCCGTCGCCAATCTCGCGGAAGTTCGCCGCGAGGCGAAGCACCGCGAGGCGCTGGCGGACGGCATCGTCAAGGCGCGCTCGCTGGTGAATGAGCCCGCCAACGTCCTGTATCCGGTCGAATTCGCCGCGCGCGCCAAGGAACTTGAGAAGCTCGGCGTCGACGTCGACATTCTTGACGTGAAGGCGATGCAGAAGCTCGGCATGGGGGCGCTGCTCGGCGTCGGGCAGGGCTCGGTGCGCGAAAGCCGCATGGTGGTGATGCGCTGGAACGGCCAGAAGGGCTCGAAGGCCAAGCCGGTGGCGTTCATCGGCAAGGGCGTCACCTTCGACACCGGCGGCATTTCGATCAAGCCCGCCGCCGGCATGGAGGACATGAAGGGCGACATGGCGGGCGCGGCCTGCGTGGTCGGACTGATGCACGCGCTCGCGGCCCGCAAGGCGAAGGTCAACGCCATCGGGGCGATCGGCCTCGTCGAGAACATGCCCGATGGCAACGCCCAGCGGCCCGGCGACATCGTCAAGACCATGTCGGGCCAGACCGTCGAGGTGATCAACACAGATGCCGAGGGTCGTCTCGTGCTGGCCGATGTGCTTTGGTACATTCAGGACAAGTACAAGCCTGAATTCATGGTCAATCTGGCGACCCTGACAGGCGCCATACTGGTCGCGCTCGGCAAGGAATACGCAGGTCTTTTCAGCAACAACGACGAATTGTCGGGACGTCTGACGACGGCCGGAACCGCCACCGGCGAAAAGCTGTGGCGCATGCCGATGGGGCCAGCCTACGACAAGATGATCGATTCACAATTCGCCGACATGAAGAACGTTGGCGGTCGCAACGCCGGTTCGATCACGGCCGCGCAATTCCTGCAGCGCTTTGTCAACGATGTGCCGTGGGCGCATCTCGACATCGCCGGCACCGGCATGGCGTCGCCGTCTGGCGACATCAATCAGTCGTGGGGCTCGGGCTGGGGCGTCAGGCTGCTCGACAGGCTGGTGTCGGACCATTACGAAAGCTGATCATCTGTTCGAGGTTTCGATGCGCGCGCGTCTTCGGCCGGCTCTCTTTTTCGCTGCTGTGGCGACAGCCGGCCTTTTTTCGGCCGAAGCCTCGGCGGCGAGCTGCGCGGCCATCATCCGCAGCTTTCCGGCTGCGGCGGGCGGACTCAAGGTCGAGTTCATCCGGCCCGTCGTGGTGTCGCGCGGGCAGGGCGACG
>CANJEY010000430.1 GCA_947472615.1 Beijerinckiaceae bacterium | reverse complement strand
CGCCAATGGCGTGCGGCCGGCTGCAAGCGCGGCCGATGCGGCGCGGGATGCCAGGCTGGTGATGTCTGCGGTTACGGCTGACGCGGTGGCGGGCGTCGCCGAACAGGCCGCCGGTTATCTGAAGGCCGGGCAGATCTTCTTCGACATCAATTCCGCTTCGCCCGTCACCAAGAAGAACGCCTTCGGCAAGGTCGAGCCCTGTGGGGCGCATTATGTCGAGGGCGCGGTGATGCAGCCCGTGCCGGGGCCGGGCATCAAGGTGCCGATCCTCGGCGGCGGGCCGTATGCGGAGGAGGCGGCGTCGTTGCTCAATCCGTTCGGGTTCAACATCACGCCGGTGTCGGCGGAGCCGGGGCGCGCGTCGGCCATGAAGCTCTGTCGCAGCATCATGATCAAGGGGATCGAGGCGCTGATCGTCGATTGTTCGGCCGCCGCCAAGGCGTGGGGCGTCGAGAAGGAAGTCTACGGCAGCCTGCAGGAGACATGGCCGTCGATCGACTTCGCAGACCTCGCCAATTACATGGGCCAGCGCGTGCGCCAGCACGGGATTCGCCGCGCCGCCGAAATGCGCGAGGCCGGCATGATGGTCAACGACATCGGCCGCAACAGCGATCTCTGTAACGCTGTCGCCAATGCGCAGGAGCGCGGGGCCGAACGGAAGGTGAAGGTGCCGCCCGCAGCCGCCATCAAAGCCGCGGAATGATCAGTCGACCGACATGCCCTGCCGCCGCAGCATCGTGTCGATGAACCCGATCGCGTCGGCAGGAATCGCATCGAGCGTCTTCACCATCGCCTCGACGTCCTCGCCGGCGCGCGGCGAAAAGTCATCGCTGATCTTCGCGGCGTTCTCGACGAAGGCCTTGTCGGACAGCATGTTGTTGAAAGCGTCGCGATAGGCCTTGATGATCGGCGCGGGCGTCGCGCCCGGCAGCGCCAGCCATTTGTCCAGCGAGTTCAGCGTCTGCCAGTAGACGAACGCCTGCCGCTGGGCTTCCTGGGTAATCTTGCCGGCCATCAGATCGTCGAACAGCGGAATGTCCGGACTCGTGCCGTGGATCACCATGCGGCCGTTCTCGAGCACGCCGGTTTGAGCCACGATGCTGAAACGCCCGCTCGCCATCAGTTTGTCGATCAGCGGCAGATTGCCGGTGGAGGTCATGTCGATTTCGCCGCGCTCCAGCGCGAGCATCAGATTGCTGGTGCCCGGATAGCCTATCACCCACTTGGCGTTCCAGTCGAGGAATTCGATGCCCCACGTCGTCATCAGCATCGACGAACGCGGGATGCCGATCGTAGAACCCATGACGACGGGATCGCGCCGCTTGTCCTTCAGCCGCTCCACGGCCGCCTTGTTGATCACCAGCATCGAGCCGCCGCGACCGGTTCCGGCGATGAAGGCCAACTGGCGCGGGTTATATTTCGACTGCGGCTTGCGATAGTGCACCGGATCGCCCAGCGTGCCGGAGCCCATCGTGAACGTCAGGCCGTCGGGCTTCACCTGATTGACGAAATGATTCATCGCCGTGACGCCTTCCGCGCCGGGGATGTTCTCGACAACAATATTCGGCGTACCGGGCAGATGCCGTCCGAGATGGGCCGCGATGACACGGCCGGCGATGTCGGTTCCGCCGCCCGCTGGATAGCCAACGACCAGCAAAATCTGCTTGCCCTGAAAGTTAGGCTGCCCCTGCGCCAGCGCCCCGCCGTGGGCGATCCACAGCATTGCCATCAAGACGACGAACCGCTTGACCATCTTCCCCCCGATCTCGCTGCTGCTTGCGCGCGCGAATTGCGGCGAGTCTGGATCAAAGCGCCAGACTCCGCAATCGGCGTGTGCATTGGGAAGCACGCTTTACGAATTTGCGAAGCTCAGATCGCCCGATTGCCTGAGCCGACCAGTTCCGGCATGTGTCCGCTCAGCATCCGCAAGAAACGATTCGTTGACCATTCGGTTTGCGAAAGCTTGGCGGAGCAGCGGGTTCATAAATCTTTCATAAGTTTGTCCGCATCTGGGCTGGCGATCCGCCGCTGCGGCCTTTGCGGACTCAAACGAGAGACGGACGAAATGCGCAAAGTCATTTTGCTGGCCGAAGCTGGCGTTCTGTTCGCAGGAGCGCTGTTCTACATGGCCGTGACGACCGTATCACGCGCCATCTGGCTGCGTGTGCGGTCGGCCTGAGCGTTTCCGGACTGCGCGCCAGACGGTATCGCGGGCGCTCGGCTGGCGCGATCCATGCCTGACGAATTCAAATCCGGATTTCGCCGGATGGATGCCGTTTAATGCATGACCGTTTTTCATCGCTCAATTTCAGTATCTACAATTCATCTCAGGCGGTCGCGCTCTATGGCAAGGCGTCGAGCCTTCAGCCTGCCGAACTGACGCTCTACGAAGATCTGCGCGATGCGCTGCCGGCGATGGACATGCTCGACGTCGGCGTCGGGGCCGGGCGCACGACAGCGTTCTTTGCGCCGCATGTGAAGAGTTACATCGGACTCGATTTCGCGCCATCCATGGTCGACGCCGCGAAGGCGCGGTTTCCGGCGCTCGACATTCGTGTCGTCGACGCCACCAATCTCGATTTCCTGCCCGACGCGAGCCACGATCTGATCCTGTTCAGTTTCAATGGGCTCGATTGCATGACGATGGACAATCGGGAGCGCGCGCTCGCCGAGTTCCTGCGCCTGCTGCGGCCCGGCGGCCACCTCATCTTTTCGAGCCACAACATCAACTTCCTGCCAGATCTGACCCGCGGATTCCGGCCCGGCATGGCGGCGCATCCCGTAAAGTTATTGAAGTCGCTGAAGCGGTTCGCGCGCTTCCTGCTGGTCAATCGCAATGTCACCTACGCCAACGACATGAAGACCGCGCTGGTGTTCGAGCGGCATCTGGGATTCGAGTTTCCGCTGCTGTTCATCCGTCCTGATCATCAGGTTGCCGAACTGGCGCGTCTCGGCTGGTCGGGCGCGCGCGCATTCGCCAGCGACACCGGCAAACGGCTCGACGGCCCGGCGGCGCTGCGCGGCGTCGACAGTCCGTGGGTCTATTACCATTGCCGCAAACCGGACGCCGCTATGGCGTAACCAGTATCGAACGCACAAGGCCGCGCACGCCTTCGATCAGGCTTTGCCACTCGGGCAGAAGATCGGGCTGGAATCGGATGCGGACATCGAGACCCGACATCCGGAAATCGGCGATGCACGAATCCGGCAATCCATCCGGCTTGTGCCCAGGACGCATGCAGCGCGCCGAGAAGGCCCGTCCTTCTGGCGGCGCGAGATAGAGTTCTTCCGAATCGTAGGGCGTACCGGCCTCGAACCGCCGCATCACGAGTCCGCCCGGATGGCTCCAGACGTCGGGGCTGAGGAAGCGCGCATAGAGTTTCGACGGCCGGTCGGCCGGATCGACCACATCGTCGGGCGCGGCGAGCGTCACCACCACCTGCCGCGCCTCGTCGACGTCGCGGATCGCGCCGGCGGCGCTGACGCTCCGCGCCGGCAGGAAATCCGGAAAGCGGGCGACGAGGTCGACATGATCCTGCTCGCCGCCGTTGCGTTGCTCGGCGACGCGCAGATAGTTCTGGTCGATCCGCAGGACATTGCCGGAAACGCTGGCCGTGACAGGTCGGGAACGGTCGCCCCCGAACGGTCCATAGCCCATCCAGCCCGCGACAGCCGCCATCGCGGCGAGCGAGACCAGCGCGATGAGCAGCATG
>CANJEY010000429.1 GCA_947472615.1 Beijerinckiaceae bacterium | reverse complement strand
GGCATGCTGAAGGACATCGACGCGGTGCTGATCGTTCACATCGGAGACAATTTCTCCACCGGCTATGGCCCGCAGAATTACGCCGCGATCAGTTCGATCTTCACGTTTCACGGCAAGACCGCTCACGCCGCCGTCGCTCCGTGGGAAGGCCGCGACGCGGTGGACGCCGTCGAGCTGATGGACATCGGCTTCGACAAGCTGCGTGAACATCTGCGACCGACCTACCGGGCGCATCGCTCGATCATGAACGGCGGCGTGCAGCCCAACATCATTGCCGATCTCGGCCGGATCTGGTGGTTCGTCCGCGACGCGAGCGCCAAAGCCGCCAAGGACAATTACGATCGTCTCGTGAAAGTCGGCGAAGGCGCTGCGCTCATGACCGGCACCACGTTGGATGCGCCGGATGTGGTCGCCTCCGCATGGCCATCTCTTGGCAACAAGCCGCTCAGCGAAGTGATCCGCCGCAACATCGAGACAGTCGGGCTGCCAAAATGGTCGGACGATGAAGTATCGTTCGCAAAGGAATTCCAGAAGGCGAACGGCTTTCGCGAGGTCGGGCTCTCGACGCAACTTCCGCCAGACGCGCCTCGGCCGCAGGGCGCGTCGTCGAACGACATCGGCGATCTGACGTGGAATGTGCCGGCGGGCCTGATGCAGTTTCCCGGCTACGCGCCCGGCACCGTGATCCACGCCTGGCCTGCAGCCGTGACGCCCACCAGCACCATGGCTCACAAGGGCATGGTGGCGGCCGCCAAGGTGATGAGCGCCACCGCGATCGACCTGCTGACGTCGCCGGAGCTGATCGCCAAGGCGAAGGAACAGTTCGCCAAGGACACGCAGGAAACGCCGTATTTCTCGCTGCTGCCGCCGGACGCCAAGCCGCAACTCGACCTCAACAAGGAGGTCATGGACAAGCTGCGGCCGGAGATGACGAAGTTCTACCTGAAGGTTGCGCCGCGCTTCGAGTAATCGGGGCGCAATCGAACGTGTGCGCCGGACGCCAGCGTCCGGCGTTTTTCATTTCGTGTCGAACAGGCGCGCCGGGTTGTCGGCAAGAATTTTCTTTCGCACTGCTTCGTCGGGCGCGAAGTCGAGCAGCATGTCGAGCAGATCGCCATCGTTCGGCATCTGGTTGGGCGCATAGATTTCCGAATGCGGCCAGTCGGTGCCCCACAGAATGCGATCTGGCGCCTGCGGGATGATGTGATGCGCCATGGCGACGACGTCGCTGAAGGAATAGCCGCGCGACAGATAGCGGTTCGCGCCATGGATCTTCAGATAGACATCATGGTTGCGCAGCAGGTCGATCAACACCCGATAGGTCTCGTGGTCGAAACCGGCGCGCGGATCGAGGCGGGCCCATGTGTCGATGATGACGGGCCGCTTGCTGCGGCGGATCATGTCGGCATTTTCGACGATCACATCGGCGTCGATCTGAAAGTCGACGACCCAGTTCGTGTCCTTGATGAGTTCGTAATTATGCCGGAAGACACCAAGATTCAGCGCGTCGCCGCGCGTCCGCGACACCGGAAAACGGATGCCGCGCACGCCGGCGTCATGCAAAGGTCCGATTTCGGCCGCCGTCAGCTGCGGATCGGACCGGATCATGCCCACGAGACGGCCGTTCGATTTCGCCACCGCATCAGTTGTGAGCGCGCGATTGTGACCGTGGACGCTCGGCCCGACGATGACGCCGCGCTCGAGTCCGATGGCGGAATTGATCTGCAGATAATGCTCCACCGGCGCGGAGGGCGGCGTATAGGGCCGCTTGTCGGCGAACGGAAACAGGTGCGGCGCATAGACGTGAAAATGCGTGTCCCAGCTTCCGGGCGGAGCCACGAGTTTTGGCTTGCGCGGGTTCGGATCTGGCGGAAAGCTCACCCGCATGCGTTTCTCGGCTTGGCTCAGTCCGGCGTGATTCACGGGCTCGCTCACTTGAATAGGTCCTGAAACACCTTGTTCCATTCGGGTAGTTTCTTCGCCAGCACTTCGGGCGTGTAGGAGATGCCGCGATAATCGTCACGGTCGGCGACGAGTTTCGGCTCCAGCGGCGCGACCTTCGGATTGGCCGGAATATAGCCGCCCTCGCGATAAAGCGTCTGCCCCTCTGCCGAAACAAGAAACTCCATCAGCAGTTTCGCGGCGTTCGGGTGCGGGGCCTTCATCGAGATCGACATGTTCGATGAATTCACCGCCGCCGGGCTCATGGGAATCCACTGCACCGGCGCGCCTTGCCGACGTGTTTCGAGAATGCTGTGGCTGCTGATCTGCAGGCCGATCGGATATTCACTGGAGATCGTCAGATCGAGCACCTGCCGGCTCGCGACAGCGAGATTGGCGATGTTCTGCGTCGCCAGCTTGCGCAGATAGTCCATACCCTTCTGCTCGCCGTAGTGATCGAGCATGAGGCCGACAAAGCTTGTGCCGGACGGACTGCTGTTGGACGCGGACCAAGCCATCTTGCCCTTCCATTTCGGGGCAAGCAGATCCTCAAAATTCTTTGGCTCCTCGCCGGGCTTCACCTGATCGGTGTTGTAGGCCGGCGCGACGACGATCATGTAGGTCGCGACCCAGTAATGGTTGGGGTCGACCGCGCCTTTGGGAAAGGTCTTCGCCTCGTCCGGCACCCATTGCAGCACGATGTCGTCGCGCTCGGCCTGAATGATGGCGGAGGTCGAGGGACCGTCAAACACGTCGCAGACGGGCCTGCCGGCCTTCACCTCGTTAAGAACCCGGATAGCCGTGTCGCTGCCGTTGCCGCGCAGATAATTAACCTTGACGCCATATCGTGCCTCGAAGGCCTTCTTCATCGGCTCGACGACCTGATTGACGATCTGCGTCGTGTACCAGACGACTTCGCCTTCCTTTTTAGCGGCGGCAATCAGCGCTTCATCGGCGTGCGCCACGCTGCTCGCCGCGGCAGCGAGCGCCAACACAGCGCAGACTCCGACGCGAGATTTCGTGTTCGATCGTCGCAAGACATCCTCCCCGCGGCCGAATGCTCGGCGTTGGGGCGAAACGTATGTCAGGCGGGCGCTGCGATCAATCGTTCAGAACTTGCCGGGCGCGGCTTTTCTGTGCGGCGCGTCGAGCTGGATCTTAAGCGCCTTCATGAACAGGCCGTTGCCGTAATAGGTCGTCGAATTATAGAGAAGCTCGACAATTTCCTGCGGCGAGAAATGTTTCGCGACCTGCGCGAACGTCTCATCCGTCACGGCGCCCTTGTTGTTCATCATCTCTTCGGTCATGGCCAGAACCGCGAGCTGCTTCTCGTCGTAGAGGTGCCGGTTGTCGAACCAGGTCGAGAGCTTTTCGGCCTGCTCGTCGGTCGCGCCCGCCATCTTCAGCATCGGCATATGATGGCCCACCTCGTAGTCGCAGCCGACGATCTGCGCCGTGCGGCAGATCGCCATTTCGCGATAGATGCGCGGCACGTCGCAATCGTTACGCAAGCCGTAGGTGAGCGGCTTCTTGGCGCGCGAGAGGCGCGGCGCATGAGCGTTGGTCTTGTGCAGGTTCAGCAGATGACCGCCGCGCCGATGCGTTTCCTTGAACAATTCCTCGATGATCGGATCCAGTGGAATGGTCAGGGGCGGCAGACGCGACACCTTTTCGGTGATTTCGCTCTCGTCGTAATTCAGGTCGCTCATTCCGCTGCCTCGATGCATCATTGTTTGTAGTTGATCGGCTCTTACGCCGTCATTGCGAGAAAGGAAGCGACGAAGCAATCCAGAACGCATCGACCGGATTG
>CANJEY010000428.1 GCA_947472615.1 Beijerinckiaceae bacterium | reverse complement strand
TCGCTGTCGCGCATCACGATTTCGTCATCGCGCCGCCGCGCTTGCAGGCGTCGCTCCCAGCAGGCGTGCGCTCGCGCGGCTATTTGACAAAAATTTCTTGTACAATGTGGACGCCTATGGTTAGCCTACGTCCATCGCTCCGATAACGACCTGAGTCGTTGCGCCGCCTCGTCGTCGAACGATGGGAGCGTCCGGGGGAGAAGTCTGTGTCTGTCGGCCTGCCGAAATGCTCCTGAACCGCGAAACTCCGAGCGCGCTCGCCTCGCTGCGGGTCGCCGGCGCGCGATGCGGAGGCGGACAGGCGTGAGCATCGACATGGCGGCAGCCGGTGTTCCGGGCTCTTTGATCATCGCCCTTCTGGCGTTGGCGATCGGCGGCCGGCATGGGGCGTCCGCGATCGTTTACGGACTGTGCGCAGCGCTTTGCGGCGTCGAAGCCATCGTGGCCCTCGCCATCCTACTGGGCGGAGCCCCGACGGCGGAACTCACGCTGCCGATCGGTCTGCCGTGGCATGGCGCGCATTTGCGGATCGACGCGCTGTCGGCCTTTTTCATGGCTGTGGTGAACTTCGGCGGTCTGGCGGCGAGTGTCTATGCGATCGGCTATGGCGCACACGAACGCGAGCCGAAACGCGTCCTGCCATTTTATTGCGCCTTCATCGCCGGCATGAATCTCGTCGTCGTGGCGCACGACGCCTTCAGCTTTCTGGTTGGCTGGGAAATGATGTCGCTCGCCTCGTGGGCGCTGGTGATCTCGAACCACCATGACGCCGAGAATCGCCGCGCCGGCTTCGTCTATCTGGTCATGGCGAGCTTTGGAGCGCTGGCGCTGCTGATCGGTTTCGCGCTGCTGGCGGGCGGATCCGGCGACGTGACGTTCGCGGGTCTGCGGCAGGCGTCGCCGACGGCGGCGATCGCCGGCGTCGTGGTCGTCTTCGCGTTTCTGGGCGCGGGCTCGAAAGCTGGTCTAGCGCCGCTGCATGTCTGGTTGCCGCTGGCGCATCCGGCGGCTCCGAGCCATGTGTCGGCGCTGATGAGCGGCGTGATGACCAAGGTCGCCGTCTACGGCTTCATCCGCATCGTGTTCGATCTGCTGCCCGGACCCGCGCCGTGGTGGAGCCTCGCGGCGCTGTTGCTCGGCGGTCTGACGGCGGTGCTGGGCATCCTGCAGGCGACGCAGGAAAGCGACCTGAAGAAGCTGCTCGCCTACAGCACGATCGAGAACATCGGGGTGATCTTCATCGGGCTCGGTCTGTCGCTCGCCTTCAAGGCGAACGGCATCGACTGGGCGGCGGCGCTGGCTCTGACGGCGGCGCTGTTCCACGTGCTCAACCATTCGTTGTTCAAGAGTCTCCTGTTCTTCGGCGCGGGCGCGGTGGTGAACGCGACCGGCGAACGCAACATCGAGACGCTCGGTGGGCTTATTCATCGCATGCCGAAAACCGCAATTGTGCTTCTGTGCGGCTGCATGGCGGCGTCCGCCCTGCCGCCCCTGAACGGTTTCGCCTCGGAATGGCTGATGTTCCAGTCGGTGCTGGTGTCGCCCGTGTTGCCGCAATGGGGGCTGAAGCTGGCGGTGCCGGCTGTGGGAGCGGCGCTGGCGTTGAGTGCGGCCCTCTGCGCCGCCTGTTTCATCCGGCTTTACGGCATCGCGTTTCTTGGCCGCGCCCGCACGCCCGCCGCCGCCGAATGCGGGGAAACGGATGCGTGGTCGATGGCCGCGATGATCCTGCTGGCGGTCCTGTGCGTCGCGTTGGGCGTGTTGCCGGGGCTTGTCATCGACGCGCTCGCGCCGGTCGTGACGGCGCTGACGGGGGCGCGCATGCCCGCGCAGTCCGATGCGTGGATGTCGGTGGTGCCGATCGCGCAGGCGCGCAGCTCCTATAACGGGCTGCTGGTCTTCGTGTTCGTGGCTGCGTCGACCTTGCTGGTGGTGCAGATCATCCACCGCTTCGCCTCGAAGGCGTCACGGCGCGGGCCCGCGTGGGATTGCGGCTTTCCCGAGCAGCCGCCGACGACGCAATACACGGCGAGCAGTTTTGCTCAACCGATCCGTCGCGTCTTCGGTGCCTTCGCGCTCGGCGCGCGCGACCGCGTCGACATGCCCGCGCCCGGCGAGCGCAGGGCTGCGCAGCTTCTGCTGACGCTGCGTGACTTCGCGTGGGAGTACATTTATCTGTCGATCGAGCGGGGCGTGCAGGCGACCGCCGACCTGTTCAACCGCGTCCATGCGCTGACGATCCGCGGTTATCTCGCGCTGGTGTTTTCGGGCCTCGTGCTGCTGCTGTTCGGAGTGGCCGTATGGGCATGATCGTCGGTCTCGCCGTTCAGGGCGCGCAGATGCTGCTGGTGCTGGCGTTGGCGCCGCTGCTCATCGGCTACACGCGCAAGTTGAAGTCGCGGCTGCTGCGCCGTCAGGGGCCGCCGCTGCTGCAGCCCTATCGTGATCTGGCGAAGATGATCCGCAAGGAAGTGGTGCTGGCCGAAAACGCCTCGTGGCTGTTTCGCCTCGCGCCCTATGCGATCTTCGCCTGCACATGGGTCGCGGCCGCGCTGGTGCCGACCTTCGCCACCGGCCTGATGTTCAGCTGGACCGCCGATCTCATCGCCATCACGGCGTTGCTGGGCAGCGCGCGCTTCTTTCTCGCGCTGGCCGGCATGGACATCGGCACGAGCTTTGGCGGCATCGGGTCGAGCCGCGAGGCGATGTTCGCCTCGCTGGCCGAACCAGCGATGATCCTGATCGTCTTCACCGTGTCGCTGATCGCCGGCTCGACGCAATTGTCGGAGATCGCGGCGTTCTCGTTGACCCACGCGCAATTGCGCGTGTCGCTGGGCCTCGCGCTGTTCGGACTGATGATCGTCGCCATCGCCGAGAACGGCCGCATTCCGGTCGACAATCCGGCGACGCATCTCGAACTGACGATGGTTCACGAGGCGATGATCCTCGAATATTCGGGCCGGCATCTGGCGGTGATAGAATTCGCGGCTGCGCTGAAAATCCTGCTCTACGTGTCGCTGATCGCCTGCATCTTCGCCCCGTGGGGACTCGCGGCGAGCGAGGCGTCGCTGTTCGCGTTTGCGGCCGGGGTGGCGCTGTACGTCGGCAAGGTCTGGATTGTGTCGAGCGTGCTGGTGCTGTTCGAAACCTCCATCGCCAAGATGCGCGTCTTCCGCGTGCCGGAATTCCTCGGCGTGGCGCTGATGCTGGGCTTCCTCGGCATTCTGCTGCGCTTCGTGTCGGGGAGCCTCTAGATGAGCAATCTCTCCTTCGACTTCGCACACCTTCTGGCCGGCGGCCTCGTGCTGGTCAGCTTCATGCTGCTTTATCAGGATCGCATGCGCGGCCTGATCAACACATTTGCCCTGCACGCGATCATCCTGTCGCTGTCGGTGTCGTGGCAGGCGTGGGCCCAGAGTGCGCCGCATCTGTTCATCACGGCGCTGATCGCGCTGGTGTTCAAGGCGATCGTCATTCCAATCAGTCTGCAGCGCATCATCGCGCGGCTCGATATTCATCGCTCGGTCGACATCATCGGCGGCATCGGAGCCACGATGCTGCTCGGCATCGGGCTCGTGGCGCTGTCGATGGTGGTGATGCTGCGCGCCACCGAATTCGCCGACCCGCTGGCGCGCGAGGATCTTGCCTTCGCGCTCTCGGTCGTGCTGCTCGGCCTGCTTATGATGGCGACGCGCCGGAACGCGATCGGGCAGGTCATCGGATTCATGTCGCTGGAAAACGGCCTGATCCTCGCGGCCGCCGGCGCGAAGG
>CANJEY010000427.1 GCA_947472615.1 Beijerinckiaceae bacterium | reverse complement strand
TTCATTTGAATCCCAGCGAACATGCGGGGTTTTTTACACCCTATCCGCCGACGACCATGGTCATCGACGTGTGTTCGGCGTCATGATCCGTCACCTTCGCCGAAAATTCCTGTTCGTCCTCGCGCTGCTCGCATCCGCTGCGCCGTCGCGGGCTGACGAGTTGCCGCCCGCGCCGAAGGAAGTATTCGCCGAACTTCGTTATCCGTTCTGGAATTCGGGGCTGTATCCGTTTTCGGCTCATTATGGCCAGATCGGCTGGATGGACGACGATACGCTTATCTTCGAGGCGACCGAACATCAGTGGCCCGTCGTTTTCCGCGGCGTCGATCCGAGCGATTTCGTCAGGTATCGATGGAAGCTGGGCGGTCGGCCAGAGCGCGCGGGTGACGGCCCCGAGCTGGCGAAGGCCGGTTTCTGTCCGCCTGTGAGCAGACCGGTTCCGCCAGGAACTCCGAGAGGCGTTCCGGACGGCGTTCCGATGTCGACATTCTTTGGAATACCGCAAACAGGGTGCGAATTGTACGCGGACCCCGCAATGGCGAGACGACCGTACGTCACCGATCCCGACCGGAATTATTATCTCGAATTTGCACCGATACAGTACGGGAAATTCAAGTTGGAGGAATCCGGACTGGTCCATCTGCTAGCCCGCGACGGTTCCAACCGTGTTGCTCTGCCCATCTGGAGCGGCAATGCGAGACCGAGTTGCACCCGTTTCGACAGGGCTGCGTTGCAGTTCTTCGTCTGGAATTGCTTTCAAAGCGGACCATCGCTGGATCGCGGGAGCACACTGGCCGAATGGAAATTGACTGGCTGCCGAAAGGTCTGGCGCGTATCTGCCAAAGACGCCACGACGGAAGAAATTTGTATTCCCTACGGCGATTGGGCCGGAGACGCGGAAATTGTGCCGACACGCGCGGGGCTTTTGGTCACATCGTCCCGAGGCCCGACCAAAGCCTACCCGAATGATCCCGGCGCAGCGGGCCTCTACAGCTTCGAAGGCCGCAAGGTGCGGCGCATCTTCGGCGGCTTGCTCTACAATCCTTCTGTCTCTCCAAATGGCTGCAGGGTCGCGTTTCATCTGTTGCCGAGCATGAATGTACGCCTGATCACGCCTTATCCGGCGACCACGATGGTCATCGACGTGTGCTCGGCGTCGTAAACCCTCTCGCGCCTGAGGCATCCATCCCTTACTTTGTCGGCGACACGATCGCGTTGTATTTCGCGATTACATCCTTCGGCGTCGCGGCGGAGCGCGACAGCAGTTCGACGAGACCGTCCGGCCCGACCGGGCTGACGTCGAGGCCGAGCTTCACGGCTTCGGCGACGAAATCCTTGTCCTTCATCATCTGCGTGAATCCGTTTTGCAGCGCCTTGGCGCGATCTTCCGGAATGCCGGGCGGCGCGATGAACGGCAGCGCCATGAAGAACGGCAGTTCGGCGAAGGCGATCAGCGCGCGCGCCTCATCGCTGGCCGCGAGTTCGCGCCCCGTCGGCACGTCCGCCAGTTCGGGCAGGCGCGTGGTGCGGCCGAACTGGATGAGCGGCTTCACGGCCTTGCGCGCCCACAGGTCCGGCTGTCCGGCGCGTGTCGATGAAAGCCCCACCACCTGCCCGTCGAGCTCGCCCGATTGCATGGCGAGGAACATCGGCGCCGCGCCCGTGTAGCCGCGGATGATGTCGATGTTCAGGTTCAGAATGTCCTTCGCCACGGTGGCGAACACGAGGTTCGAGGAGCCGGCGCTCACCGCGCCGAGCTTGATCGGCGGACCGACGCGCAGATCGGCGGCGGATTTCGCGCGGCTCTTCTCGGTCACCAGCAGCAGATAGGCGTCTTCCGCATAGGACGAGATGCTGCCGAGCCATGTGAACTTCAGCGGATCGTATTTGGCTTCCGGCTCGCCCTGAATGGCGAGTTGCGGCGAGCCGCGGTCGAGGCCGGCGATCACCGAGCCGTCCTTCGGGGCGGCGTTGTACATGTTGTTGGCGACCGCCAGCCCGCCGGCGCTCGGCTGGTTCTGCACGACGAAATTCGGTGCGCCCGGCACGAAGCGCGGCAGATGCCGCGCCACCAGCCGCGCCGAGATGTCGTTGACGCCGCCGGGCGCGAAGCCGACTAGGATCGGCACCGAGCGGCCCTTGTAGAATTGTTCGACGGAGCTCTGCGCCAGCGCCGCGCCCGCCATTGCGAGCGACAGAACGGACGCAGCCAAAAAGCGGGTCCGGGCTTTGCCGGTCATGCGCGCCTCCCTCGTGTATCGCGCATCCTTGCACGATCGAAGCGTCCTCGCCAGCCGCCGCACTTGGTTCGGCGCGCCGCATCCTTTAGAACCGAACGAGTGGAGGAACGCATGAGCCTGAGACAGACTTTCCGCCAGTTGCTGGCGAGCCCCGAGATGGTGCTGGCGCCCGGCGCCTACGACGCCCTGTCGGCGAAGATCATCGAGGCGCAGGGCTTCAAGGCCGTGGTGGGCGGGGGCTATGCGGCCACCGGCGCGCTGCTGGCGCAGCCCGACACCGGCCAGTCCAACATGCGCGACTACGCCGACCATTACGGACGTCTCGCGGCGGCCGTGAACATTCCGCTCTTCGTCGACGCCGACACCGGCTTCGGCGGCGTCAACAACGTACGCCAGATGGTACGCGCCTTCGAGGCTGCGGGCGTCTCGGGTCTGTTCATCGGCGATCAGGTGTTTCCGAACCGCTGCGGCTACATGGAAGGCAAGCAGATCATCCCGGTTGAGGAAATGCTGTCCAAGGTGAAGGCGGCGCTCGACGCGCGGCGCGATCCCGATCTGGTGATCGCCGCCCGCACCGACGCCTTCGCGGTGGACGGTCTCGACGCCGGCATCGAGCGCGCGCAGATGTTCATGGAGCTCGGCGCCGACATGGCGATGGTCATGGGCAGCGACACGATCGCCAATTTCCGCCGGGTGAATGCGGAAGTGCCCGGCCCGCGCCTCGCCAACATCTCGCACGCGAATCCGAAAGGCACGCCGTCGCTGGCCGAATACGAGGCCGAGGGCGCGAGCTTCGTCACCTTCCCGTCCGCGACGCTGTTCGCCGCCGTCGGCGCCGTCATCCGCACCCTGCAGGCGCTGAAGCGCGACCGCACGTTCGACGCCGTGAAGCAGGATTTCTGCTCGCTCGACGAATATTACGACCTCGTCGGCCTCGCGGCCCAGACCGCGAAGGAGACGGACTATCTCAACGCCGCCAAGGCCGCCGTCGACAAGGTGCGCAAGGGTCGGCGGATGTGATCTGTGAGCAATTGATATGACCACTTGACGCATTGATTCAGCGATCATTACCGGTGATCGCGTTGAGACAGGTGCGCTTGAACTTGCGTCCAACCATAGGCGAGCTTTCGTAGAGAGTGCGTCAGCTCGCAGCGCGGGGGGCGAACTTGATCCATGCATTGGTCGCACCCGTCCCATGCCTGAGACTCGTCGTAGACGCCGAGCGCATTCGCCTTGTTGCCTTCGCCGCCGAACACATAGAACCGCCCATCGAGCGGCGCGCCATTGCTGCCAGAGCGTCGGGAGACTATTGGGGCGCGATCCACCCTCGCGCCGACGACCAATCCAGATACAATGATCGCGAACAATTCTCTCCGCATGTCACCCCCCGGCGTGTCGGCTGTCTTCGCGGCCGCGATCAAGTGCTTGTGCGCATTCCGGAAGGTTCTTCCGAACCGCCGCGCTTGTCTACGGCGTGCATCTCGCGGTGCAGTATTATGTCGGCTGTCTGGTGGTAGACCGGACGCGGCATCGCGGGGACGGAAACGCCGCTTTTGACACGAAGCCGA
>CANJEY010000426.1 GCA_947472615.1 Beijerinckiaceae bacterium | reverse complement strand
GAACTGATGCGCATTCTGGTCGACATTTACGACCTGGAGTGGGCGGCGGCGTGGAAGCTCACCTGCGCGACCTTCTCATACACGAACCACACGCTGCTGCCGGAAGCGCTGGAAAGCTGGCCGGTGCCGCTGCTCGAGCATCTGCTGCCGCGTCACATGCAGATCATCTACATGATCAACTCGGTGCATCTCGACAAGCTGCGCGAAGCGGGTCGCAACGATGCCGGCCTGTTGTCGTCGGTGTCGCTGATTGACGAGAACGCCGGCCGCCGCGTCCGCATGGGCCATCTGGCCTTTCTCGGTTCGCACAAGGTCAACGGCGTCTCGGCGATGCACTCTAACCTGATGCGTTCGACGGTGTTCCGCGATCTGCATCAATTGTTCCCGGATCGCATCACCAACAAGACCAACGGCATCACGTTCCGCCGCTGGCTGTTCGAGGCTAATCCGGGGCTCACCAGCCTGCTGATGGAAACCTGCGGCGACCGCGTGCTCGACGATCCGGACGCGCTGCTGGCGCTGTCGGGCTTCGCCGAGGACACGTCGCTGCACGATCGCCTGAAGGCGGTCCGGCGCGAGAACAAGGTGCGGCTCGCCAAGGTCGTCATGGACCGCGATGGCATCGCGATCGATCCAGACGCCATGTTCGACGTGCACGTGAAGCGCATTCACGAGTACAAGCGGCAATTGCTGAACATTCTTGAGACGATTGCGCTCTATGACGCGATTCGCGCCCAGTCGAGCAAGGACTGGACGCCGCGCGTCAAGATATTCGCCGGCAAGGCGGCGCCCAGCTATCACCGCGCCAAGCTCATCATCAAGCTGGCCCATTCGGTCGCCGAAGTCGTCAATAACGACCCGGCGGTGCGCGGCAAGCTGAAGGTGGTGTTCCTGCCGGACTACAATGTCAGCCTCGCCGAGAGCATCATCCCGGCAGCCGATCTGTCCGAGCAGATTTCGACCGCAGGTATGGAGGCATCGGGCACCGGCAACATGAAGTTCGCCCTCAACGGCGCGCTGACGATCGGCACGCTCGACGGCGCCAACGTCGAACTTCGGAACCATGTCGGGGATGAGAACATCTATATCTTCGGTCTCAAGGCCAGCGAAGTGGAAGATCGCCGCCGCGTCAGCATCGATGCGCGCGACGTCATCAGCCGCTCTCCTGTCCTGAAAGACGTGCTCGATTCACTGGCGCGAGGGGTCTATTCCAACGACGATGTCGACCGGTTCCGGCCGATTGTTGATGATCTGACCTATCGCGACTATTTCATGGTGGCCGCAGACTTCGATTCGTACTTCCAGATGCAGCGCAAACTCGACGCGCTGTGGCAGGAACCGGCGAAGTGGCAGCGCGCCAGCATTCTGAATACGGCCAACGTTGGCTGGTTCTCCTCGGATCGCACGATCCGCGAATACGCCGAGGAGATCTGGAAAGTGCCGGTTCGACCAAGCGCCTGAGGACTGAATGAATCACTCGATGTTGGCTGCCGCGGACCAGGACATCGAGGCGATCATCAACGCGAGGCACGCCGATCCGTTCGGCGTGCTGGGGCTGCACAAGGCAGGCGCTGGTTTCGTGATCCGCGCCTTTGCGCCCGGCGCCGACAAGGTTTCCGCGCTCGACCTCAAGGGCAATCCGATCGCCGAACTCGAGTGCCGCGACAAGCGGGGCTTCTTCGAGGGGCGCGCTCCGCGCAAGCGCAAGCGGTTTCCTTACCGGCTGAAAGCCAGCAATTCCGTTGGCGAGTGGGAGTTTCAGGACCCGTACAGGTTCGGCCCCATCCTCGGCCCCATGGACGACTATCTTCTCGTCGAAGGCACGCATGAGCAGCTCTATGATCGTCTCGGGGCGCACCCGATGGTGCATGAGGGCGTTCTGGGCGTGCATTTCGCTGTCTGGGCGCCGCGGGCGCATCGCGTTTCTGTCGTCGGCGACTTCAACCAGTGGGACGGCCGCCGCCACCAGATGCGCAAACGCGTCGACAGCGGCCTGTGGGAAATCTTCGCGCCCGGGCTGATCGAGGGCTCGCCCTACAAATACGAGATCGTCGGCGCGCATGGCGCATTGCTGCCGCTGAAGGCCGACCCGTTCGGCACGTCGTCCGAGATGCGGCCATCGACCGCCTCGGTTGTGCCGTCAATCACGCCGATGCGCTGGAGCGATCAGGATTGGCTCGACGCTCGCCGCCAGAGCAATCCGTGGCGCGAACCCATGTCGACCTACGAGGTGCATCTGGGCTCATGGAAGCGGCCGGACGGTGGTTTCCCGACCTATGACGAACTGGCCGACAGCCTCGTGCCATATGCGGTCGAGATGGGGTTCACGCATCTCGAACTGATGCCGGTCTCCGAACATCCGCTCGACGCCTCGTGGGGCTATCAGCCTGTCGGCCTGTTCGCGCCGACGCGGCGTTTCGGCGATCCGGCAGGGTTCGGGCGTTTCGTCGATCGCGCCCATGCGGCGGGGCTGGCGGTGATCGTCGACTGGGTTCCGGCGCATTTTCCCGTCGACGCACACGGTCTTGAACATTTCGACGGCGAAGCGCTCTACGAACATCCCGATCCACGGCGTGGTTTCCACCCCGACTGGAACACAGCGATCTATGATCTCGGCCGCCGCGAGGTGGCGAATATTCTGGCCAGCAACGCGCTGTTCTGGCTCGACCGTTTCCATATCGACGGATTGCGGGTCGATGCGGTCGCGTCGATGCTCTACCTCGATTATTCGCGCAAGGCCGGCGAGTGGCTGCCGAACATTCACGGGGGCAGGGAAAACCTTGAAGCCGTGGCGTTCCTGCGCAAGGTCAACGACCTTGTTGCGGAGAAATATCCCGGCGCGCTGATGATCGCCGAGGAGTCGACCGCCTGGCCGGGAGTTTCCCGGCCGGTGAAGGACGGCGGGCTCGGCTTCGGGTTCAAGTGGAACATGGGCTGGATGCACGACACGCTGAAATACGTGTCGACGGATCCGATCTACCGTCGCTGGGAGCATTCCAAGCTCACCTTCGGATTACTGTATTCGTTCTCCGAAAACTTCGTGCTGCCGCTGTCCCACGACGAGGTGGTGCATGGCAAAGCTTCCATCATGGGCCGCATGCCTGGCGACGAATGGCGGCGTTTCGCCACCACGCGCGCCTATTACGGTTTCATGTGGGGGCATCCGGGCAAGAAGCTGCTGTTCATGGGGCAGGAGTTCGGCCAGATCCGGGAATGGAATTTCGAGGCCGAACTGGACTGGCCCTTGCTGGAAAAGCCGCTGCATGGCGGGTTGAAAGACTGGGTTCGCGATCTGAATCGGCTCTACCGCAGCGTTCCGGCGCTGCATGCGCGCGATTGCGAGCCGGAGGGCTTCCGGTGGATCGTGGTCGACGATTCCGCCCAATCTGTTCTGGCGTGGCTCCGGATGGGGGACGTCGACGACGTGCCAGTGGCGGTGGTCTGCAATTTCACTCCGGTTCCGCGCGAAAAGTACCGGATCGGCCTGCCGTCCGCAGGGAAATGGCGTGAAATATTGAATTCCGACGCCGCCATCTATGGCGGGGCGGGCGGCGGCAACATGGGCGTCGTCACCGCGAAGGCGACGCCGTCGCACGGCCTGCCGGCGTCTGCGGAGATTTACGTGCCACCGCTCGCGGCTATTTTTCTCAAGTTCGAGCCAGCGTGAAGCACGGTGATTAACCGTTCTTCATTCGGTCTTACAAACCGTTCACATTTCTTAAACACGCATTAACCAAATCTCGGCCATGCTCCAGTTGCGGCGGGGCGGCGGCGAATCTCTATATCGAGCGATTCGAAACCGGTCCTCCGCGGGTCCGACAG
>CANJEY010000425.1 GCA_947472615.1 Beijerinckiaceae bacterium | reverse complement strand
CGGCCGCGGCGTCGGCCAGTTCGTCGAAGTCACTGCGCCCGTCGCGGGCGAGCTCGGCAAGATCACATTCAACAATGATGGCAGCGTGACGCTCTACACTGGCTCGCACGATCACGGTCAGGGTCACTGGACGACATTCGCGCAGGTGTTGAGCACGCGGCTCGGCATTCCGTTCGAGAAGATCATCCTGTCGCAGAACGATTCCGATCTGTTGCGCGCAGGCACCGGCACGGGTGGCTCGAAATCCCTGATGTGTTCCGGCACCGCCATCGTCGAGGCGAGCGACATCGTCATCGACAAGGGCAAGATCGCCGCCTCGCATCTGCTCGAAGCGGCCGTCGGCGACATTCAGTTCGAACTCGGGCGCTTCTCGATCGCCGGCACCGACCGGTCGATCTCCATCATGGACGTGGCGAAGCGCGTGCGCGAAGGCGGCCTGCCGGACGATGCGCCGAAATCGCTGGACGTCGATCACGTATCGAGCGCCAAGCCGGCGACGTTCCCGAACGGCTGTCACGTCTGCGAAGTCGAGGTCGATCCTGAAACGGGCGTCATCGAGATCGCCAAATACGCAATGGTGGGCGACTTCGGTGTGGTGGTGAACCCGATCGTCGTTCAAGGCCAGGTGCAGGGCGGCGTCGTGCAGGGTCTCGGCCAGTGTCTGATGGAGCGCACGGTTTACGGCGCGGACGGCCAGCTCGAATCCGGCTCGTTCATGGACTACGCCATGCCGCGCGCCAGCGACGTGCCGAACTTCGTCTATGCCGATCTGTCGATACCCGCGACCACGAATCCGCTGGGCGTGAAGGGCTGCGGCGAGGCGGGCTGCGCTGGATCCATGACGTCGATCATGAACGCCGTGGTCAACGCGCTTTCGGTCTTCGGCGTGAAGCACATCGACATGCCGGCGACGCCGCTGCGCGTCTGGCAGGCGATTCAGGCTGGGAAGAAGTCGTAGATCGCGCGCATTCCCTCCCCTTCAGGGGAGGGTCAGAGTGGGGTCTGACTGAGACGTCGACGCCATTTCATGCTTTTCAAACCGAGATTGCCGCAGACCCCATCCGTCGCGCCATCGGGCGCGACACCTTCCCCTGCAGGGGAAGGGGGCGCTGGCTTCGTCGAATTTGAATCGACGTTGGGCTGCGGATCACGCCGCAGCATTCTCCAGAATGATATGCCCGACCGCCGTGTTCGACGCCGGCACGGTGTAGAAGCGGTAGACTTCGTTCACCTTGTCGTCGAGCGCGCCGCGCATGACGAGCCACATCACCATTTCGACGCCCTCGGCGCCGGCCTCGCGCATGTATTCCACATGCCGGATGCCCTTCGCCTTTGACGGATCAGTCGCCAGCGCGTCAAGGAAGGCCTTGTCGAATTCGGAGTTGATCAGGCCGGCGCGCGGGCCGGAGATCTGGTGCGACATGCCGCCGGTGCCGAAGATCACGACCTTCAGGTCTTCCGGATAGGATTCGACCGCCCGGCGGATCGCCGCGCCGAGATCGTAGCAGCGCTTGCCGGTCGGCGGCGGGAACAGCACGACGTTCACGGCGAGCGGAATCACCGGACACGGCCATTCCTTCGGCGAGCCGAACATCAGGTTCAGCGGCACCGTGAGGCCGTGGTCGACTTCCATCTTGTTGACGACGGTGAGGTCGAACTCGTCGAGGATCACCGACTGGGCGATGTGGGCGGCGAGCTTCGGGTGACCCTTCACGACCGGAACAGGACGCGGCCCCCAGCCTTCATCGGCCGGCGGAAATTCCGCCGCGCAGCCGAGCGCGAAGGTCGGCACTACATCCATCGAAAACGCCGACGCGTGGTCGTTGTAGACGACGATGCAGACGTCCGGCTTCACCTTCTCCATCCAGCGCTTCGATTCCTCGAAACCGGAGAACACGCGCTGCCAGTAGGGCTCCTGGGTCTTGCCGTTGTCGATCGCGGCCCCGATGGCCGGCACATGCGACGAGCAGACGCCCGCGACGATCTTGGCCATTACTTGCTGCTCCATTCGGATTTGCTGCGGTTGCCGTTCGGCGAGCGGCCGCCGTTCAGCATCATGCTGGCGTAGCCTTCCTGCGTGGATCCCGTCATCATGGCAGCCATCTGCTGGAAGGAGAGGCCATCGGTCGCGCCGAGCTTGGCGGTGAAGTAGATGTTGCCGCCGAGTTCGAGAATGCGGTTCCACTGGCGCTTCAGGATCGAGTCCTTCTGCTCCGGCGTCAGGCCGAACTGGTCGAGATAGGTCGACTCGTCGGCGCGGAACGCCTTGCGATTTTCATCCTTCATCAGCGTCATGCAGAACGCGTTGATGCCGTAACCCTGGCGCGAACGCTCCTGATCGAACACGAACGTGCCCGGAATATCGTCATATTCCTTCTTGGCGTCATCCATCGTCTGAACCTCTGGCAAGGCCGGCATGTTCCGGCGTTTGACGACCGAAATGGCATGGGCGGGGCCGGGAGGCAAGATCGCCCGCCCGGATTGGAAACGTTCCAGTTTGCCGGAGGCGGCCGCCTACTTGGTCAGCGCCTGCGTGCTGTCGATGATGCGCTTCGGGGTCGCCATCAATTCCTCGACCACCTGCTGCAGCTTCTCGCCCTTGCGGGGCGTGATCACGTAGCGCAGGCGCTTGGCGTCTTCCAGAAACTCAGGGTCGGCCATCATGGCGTCGAACGAGCGGCGCAGAACCTCGACGCGCTCCGGCGGCACGCCCGGCGGGGCGATCAGCGGACGGCCGAGTTCGAGGCTCGAATCGTAGAGCGAGATGATGTCCTTCTGCTCCTGCGTCTTGGTGAACTGGTAGATCGTCGGCACGTTGAGGCCCGGCACCGGATCATGCTCCATGGTGAAGAGCACCTTCAGCTTGCCTTCCTCGATCCAGCCCGGCTTCGAGTTGCGGATGCCGGCGATGGTCTGGCAGAGGCCGTGCAATTCGTTGCGCTCCATCGCCAGCACGACATTCTCGGCGCTGCCATAGCCTTCGACCAGCTTGAACTTCATGCCGAGCAGCTTGTTGAGCAGGATCGGCGTGTTGGTGACCGACGTGCCGGCGCCCGCGCCGCCCATCAGGGCCTCCTTGGTGAAAAGGTCTTCGGCCTTCTGCACCGGCGAATGATCGATCACGAAGCAGCCGCGATTGGTCTGCTCCGGGCTGCCGATCCAGTTGATCTTCAGAGGATCGAAGCGGACGTTCGGATCGCCCATCAGCGACAGGTAGGGCAGCGCGCGTTCGGTCATGCCGACGACCGAGCCGTCCTTTTCAGCGACGTTCGCCAGATAATTGCTGGCGATGATCTGCCCCGCGCCCGGCATGTTCAGCACGATGAAGCTCGGCTTGCCAGGGATGAATCGGCCCCAGTGGCGCACCAGCAGGCGCACCCAGTTGTCGTAGTCGCCGCCGGGCGGATTGCCGACGATCGCCTTCATTTGCCGGCCCTTGTAAAAATCCTCGATTGGGTCGGCCTTCAGGGCGGCGGGCGCAAGCGCCAGACCAGCAAGCAGAGACAATGTCGCGACTGCAGACTTCATCGATTCCTCCCGATGTTTGGTTCGCGATGGCGGGAAGGGCTCAGCCCTTCTTCGCCTGCGCGGTCAGTTCCGGCACGATTTCGAACAAGTCGCCGACAATCCCGTAATGCGCCACCTGAAAGATCGGCGCATTCGGATCCTTGTTGATGGCGACGATCATCTTGGATTCGCTCATGCCGGCGAGATGCTGGCTGGCGCCCGAGATGCCGCAGGCGACGTAGATCTTGGGGGTCACGGTCTTGCCCGACGCCCCCACCTGCCGCTCGCGCGGCAGCCAGCCCTGATCGACCAGCGGGCGCGAACAGCCCATCATGCCGCCTAGCGCCTTGGCGCAATCCTCGATCACGTT
>CANJEY010000424.1 GCA_947472615.1 Beijerinckiaceae bacterium | reverse complement strand
CGGATCCGCCGACAGTTTTTGCAGCGACAATTCGAGCACGCGCTGGTCGAGCAATTGCACGAGGCCGACCTTTTCGGCGATCGGGATGATGACGGAGGGCGCGACAAGCGTGCCGTCTTCCAGATGCATGCGCATCAGCGCTTCGTAGAAAGCCGGCTTTCCATCGCTGGCGTTGACGATGGGTTGCAGGGCGATGCCGATGCGGCGATCGTTGAGAGCCGCCACGATTTGCTCGGCGAGCATCTGGGTGCGGATGCGCGAATCGTCGCGCGCGAGGCTGGGCTCATAGGGAACCATGCGGCGCGCCGCCTGCGTGCGCGTCGCCTGCAGGGCTTCCTCGGCATGCTGGAACATGATCTGCGTCGTGCGCGCATGTCGCGGCGCGACGACGCCGCCGACCCGCACATTCGTCTGCAACGGGCCTGATTCGGTCTCGAATGGCAGGGCGGAAACCGCGCTGATGAAACGGTTCGCCGCCACCAGCATCTGGTCGGGATCGCAGGCGTCGAGCGCCAGGGCCAGCTTGTTGCCCGCATAGCGGCCGATCACGTCGGTCGCCCGCATCTGCCCGGCGATTCTCTGCGCCACACCAGCGATCAGCTGATCGCCAACATTGTAGCCGAAGCTGTGATTGACCAACGACAGCGTGTCGATCGAGATCAGCAGCAGCGCGAAACTCGTATGGTTGCGGCCGGCTTCTGTGAACATTTGCGCGAGGTGTTCGGCGAAACTGCCGCGATTGAGCACGCCCGTCAGAGGATCGAGACGGGCCGCCGGTCCACCCGGCTGGCCTTCGGCCCGCGCCGCCACGAGACGCACCACGCCATGGGCGCGCGCCGGCCGTCCATCGGGGCCGGCGAACCACTTGCCGTTGTCCTCGACCCACATGGTTGCAGCGCCGCCACGGCCATTGTCGCCGAGCATGAGCGCATATTGAATCTGGAAGCGGACGCCGGTCCCGGCGTCCTTCTCGTTCGACTGAAAGATGGCGCTGAATCGCGACGTCTGGGAATCGGCAGACAGATGCTCGGCGTAGCCGTGACCCGTTTCGAGCGGCTTGAGATCCACGACCTGGAAGACTTCGCGGGCGTTCGGACCCCACGTCAAACGGTCGCCGTGAATGTCCCAGTCGTAAACGACTTCGCCAATGGAGTTCAGGATGACGCGGGGGTCCGGCAGCGCAGGCGCAGCCGCGGCGGCGGGCCGCGACGGGACCGAATTCGACAGCAGCGAGCGCGGCGGAGCCGCGGGCTGCGGATTCGCCGGCGTCAGATGACCGATCGGCTTCTTGAGAAGAAAGGAATTCCGTTCCACGCGCCGCCTGCAGTCTGGGTCTGGTACGGGGCCTCGCCTTCGCGGCTTCGGACCCACCCAAGGGGCAATATGGCGTTAACCAGTTAATGGCGGGTTTCGGTCGGCGCGACCGGACGGTTACTTCGCCCTGCCCGGACGGGGCGTCGGCCGCCAGTCGGGCGGCGCCATTTCGAAGCCCTCGAACTGGAACGCGGGCGCGACCGTGCAACCGACCAGCGTCCAGGCGCCGAGGCTAACGGCCGTTTGCCAGACGCCGGCCGGGACCACGATCTGCGGCCGCTGACCGACCAGCAGTTCTGGCCCCAGATGCGCGGCCTCTGCGTCGCGGCCGTTCGGCGACTGGGTAATCACCATCGGCGCGCCAGCGTAGTAGTGCCAGACTTCGGCGGCGTCGACGCGGTGCCATGCCGAGACGTCGCCCGCGCCCAGCAGGAAGTAGATGAGCGACGAGACGCTGCGGCCCTGCGCGTCGACGCGCGGATCGCGGAACGTCTCACGATAATGACCGCCCTCTGGATGCGGCCGCAGCCCGAGAAGCCGGACCACCTCATCAGCCGAAAGCCCAGCGTGCAGAACGGGACCGCCCATCGCTCAGAACTTGTTCTTGCGCTGACGGACTTCGGCGAACACGTCTACCACGTCCGCGTTCGGCATGCCGACCGTGCGGCGGATTTCGTCTTCCTCGGCGCGCAGGAACGGATTGGTGGCGAATTCGATCGCCAGCGTGCAGGGGAGGGTGAATTTCCCGGCGTCGCGCAGCGCCGCGACTTCCTTCATCCGCGCCTGCAGCAATTCATTGCCGGGCTCTATCGTCAGCGCAAAGCGGCCGTTCGACAGCGTGTATTCGTGGCCGCAATAGAGTTGCGTCTCGGGCGGCAGCGCCGCAATCTTCATCAGCGAATTCCACATGACGTCGGCCGGCGTCTCGAACACGCGGCCGCAGCCCATCGCGAACAGCGTGTCGCCCGCGAACAGCAGGCTTTCGTCCTCGAACCAGTAAACGATGTGCCCGACCGTATGGCCGGGCGTCTCGATCACTTTCGCGGCCAGCCTGCCGACGCGGATCACGTCGCCCTCGTGAGCCTTGATATTATCGCCCTCGATCTGATCGGCCTCGGCATGCGGCACGATCACCCGCACGTTCGGGTATTTCGCCCGCACCTCCGGAATGCCGCCGACGTGATCCTTGTGGCGATGCGTGACGAGAATTTCCGTCAGGTTCCATTTGGCGGCGGCGAGTTCGGCCAGCACCGGCCCGGCCTCGGGCACGTCGATGGCCGCGGTCGCTCCTGTCTCGGGATCGTGAACCAGCACGCCGAAATTGTCGTCGAGGCATTTGAACTGGCGGACATGGGCGGTCATCGGGATACCTCTTGGAAGATGGAACGGATCAGGCGATGGCGAATGGCAACGTCGCAGGACTGCGGAAATTCGACGATGAATTCCACCCTAGCGTGTCGACCGTAAGGCCGTATTCGGGAATGCGCTGCAGGAAGCGCGTCATGGCGACCCCGGTGACGAGCCGCGCCATCTGGCTGCCGAGACAGAAATGCTTGCCGGCCCCGAAGCCAAGATGGCCCTGCGGGCGGCGGTCGATGTCATACACATCGGGATTGGCGAACCGCCGTTCGTCGCGGTTGGCGGACCCATAGGCCAGCGCCACCTTGTCGCCCGGCCGTAGGGTCTGCCCGTGTAGTTTCGTCTCCTTCATCACGACGCGCCTGAACCGCTGCGCCGAGGTGTTGAAGCGCAACGATTCCTCGATCGCCGGCGCAATCAGGCCCGGATCGGCCACAATGCGGCGGCGCGCGTCGGGATGATCGTGCAGATTGAGCGCGAACACCGACATGAAGCTCGACAGCGATTCGACGCCGGCCATCACGAATGTGGCGGTCGTCATCACGATCTCGCGCTCCGACAGTCGGTCGCCGTCGATCTCCGCTTCCGCCAGATGAGTGATCAGATCGTCGCGCGGATCCTTGCGCCGCTCCGCCACCTGCTCGGTCAAAAAATCACTGATGTAACGGAACGCCCCCAGATGTTCCTCGGTTCGGCCCTTCGCGGCCTTGTCGGTCGACACCGCCAGAATGACGTTGCGGCGGATTTCGTTGTGGTCGCGCTCGGGCAAACCCATCGTGCGGAACAGCAGCCCGACGGTGATCTGGCTCGAATAATCTTCGACGAAATCGAAGCGCTTCTTCTCGCGGATATGGGCCAGCGACCGGTCAGCGATTTCCAGGGTTGGCTCGCTCAGATGATCGAGATTGCGGCGCAGGAACGCCGCCTGATTCAGCGCCCGCAAACGATCGTGCCGCGGCGGATCGGTGGTGCCAAGCGTTGCGCCGGCGCGGCCCGGAATCTCGTCGATCATGTTCCCCTGTGAGGACGAGAACGTCTCCCAGTCTTGCGCAGCGGCCGATACGTCGTCGTAGCGCGACAGAATCCACAGCTTGCCGGACTCGCTCCAGTAGCAGGGGTGGCGATCGCGCAGCGCCGCGTAATGCGGAAACGGATTGGCGTCGATTTCGGGTGAGTAAAGGTCGAACGGTTCCTGCATGCCGGGCTCG
>CANJEY010000423.1 GCA_947472615.1 Beijerinckiaceae bacterium | reverse complement strand
GACGGAGCGATAGATCACCGTCTCGGTCTCGATCACCTGCGGGCCGAACTTGACGCCTTTCAACAGCGCCCCGTCCGTGACGCCCGTGGCGCAGACGATGACGTCGCCCGACGCCAATTCCTTCATGTCGTATTTCTTGTTCGGGTCCTTGATGCCCATTTTCAGCGAGCGTTCGCGCTTCTCCTCGGTGTCGAGGATCAGGCGGCCCTGCATCTGGCCGCCGACGCAGCGCAGCGCACCCGCCGCCAGCACGCCTTCAGGCGCGCCGCCGGTGCCGATGTACATGTCGACGCCGGTTTCGCCGGCCTGCGCGGTGAAGATCACGCCGGCCACGTCGCCGTCGGTGATGAGGCGGATCGACGCGCCCGCGCGGCGGCAGGCGTTGATGATGTCCTGATGGCGCGGGCGATCCAGCACCAGCACGGTGATCTCGCCCGGCTTCACGCCCTTGGCCTTGGCCAACGCGCGGATATTTTCCTCGGGGCTCATGTCGAGATCGACGACTCCGGGCGGATAGCCCGGACCGATGGCGATCTTGTCCATGTAAACGTCGGGCGCGTTCAGCAGCGAACCGGCCTGCGCCATCGCCATCACGGCGATCGAGCCCGGCATGTCCTTTGCGCACAGCGTCGTGCCTTCCAGCGGATCGACTGCGATGTCGACCTTCGGGCCGGTGCGGGTGCCGACCTTCTCGCCGATGAACAGCATCGGGGCTTCGTCGCGCTCGCCTTCGCCGATTACGACGGTGCCGTCGATCGGGAGACGATTCAACTCGCGGCGCATGGCGTCGACGGCGGCCTGGTCAGCAGCCTTCTCGTCGCCACGGCCGCGCAGGCGGGCGGCGGAGACGGCGGCGCGCTCGGTGACACGCACGAGTTCCATCGTCAGGATACGTTCAATGATGTCCTGACTGTTGATGACGAGATCGGTCATTACGGCTGTCCCTGTTGCGCTCTCCCGGAGCGATGATTGTGCTTACGACAACAACTGTTAAGGAGACGCTTCTACTCACGCTCGATGCGGATGACCTGGGGCTTTTCGGCAATATACCCGTCCGATACTACCGCTTCGAGGGCCTGCCGGATAATGGTCTCTGTTGTCGCATAGGTGATCAGCACCACCGGCACCGGCTGGTCCGGCTCGGCGGCGGCGCGCGGGCCGACGCGGCCGCGCTGCATGATGCTCTCCAGCGAAATCTGCCGTTCCGCCATGCGTTTGGCGATCGCCGCGAACGCGCCGGGCCGGTCAAACACCGACAGACGGATGTAATAGCCGCCTTCATGCCGCTGCACGGCGACGCGGCGCGAACGGTCGAGCGTCGCGACCGGCAGCCCGAACGGCGCAGATCTGATTCCCTTGGCGATGTCGGCGATGTCTGCGACGACTGCGGAGGCCGTCGCCTCTCCGCCCGCGCCCGGCCCCACCAAAGTCAGTTCCTTCACCGCGTCGGCGTCGATCGTCACCGCATTGGTGACGCCCATCACCTGGGCGATCGACGACGAGCGCGGCACCATCGTCGGATGGACGCGCTGCTCGATGCCGTGGGCGGTGCGCTGCGCCACGCCCAGCAGCTTGATGCGATAGCCGAGTTCCTCGGCCGCCTTCAGGTCGGCGAGCGAGATCGACTGGATGCCCTCGATATGCACCGCACCGGAATCGATCGCCGTGCCGAACGCCAGCGAGCTGAGGATCGAGAGCTTGTGCGCCGTATCGAACCCGCCGATGTCGAAGGTCGGATCGGCTTCCGCGTAGCCGAGGCGCTGCGCCTCCGAAAGGCAGTCCTCGAACGACATTTCCTCGCGCTCCATGCGCGACAGGATGTAATTGCAGGTGCCGTTGAGAATGCCGTAGACGCGCACGATCTGGTTGCCCGCGAGCCCCTCGCGCAGCGTTTTGACGATGGGAATGCCGCCCGCGACAGAGGCCTCGAAGGCAAGCGCGACGTGGGTTTCCTCGGCGAGCTTCGCCAACTCCATCCCGTGCTTGGCGAGCAGCGCCTTGTTGGCGGTGACGACGGATTTGCGCGCCTTCAGCGCCGTCTCGACCGCGACGCGGGCCGGCCCCTCGTCGCCGCCGATCAACTCGACGAACAGGTCGATGGCGGGCGAGCGGGCGAGGTCAACCGGATCGTCGAACCACGTTGCGCCGCCGATGTCGACGCCGCGATCGCGGGTCGCGTCGCGCGCCGAAACGCCAGTGACCACGATCTCGCGGCCCGTGCGGCTGGCGAGCGCCTGCCGCTGGCGGTCCAGAAGTCGGATCACCGAGGCCCCGACCGTGCCGAGGCCGGCGACGCCAACGCGTAAGGGTTCAACCATGAAATTGCCGCAACGCTCGAGAGCTGACGAGTCGCGACGCGAACTGCGGCGCGTTCGCGTTCTGCATCATTTGAACCGGTGGATCAAGAAATCAGGCGATAGCGCCGCTCAGTTGGCGGTCGGCTGATCGGCTGCGCCGGTCGCGAACGACCCATCGCCGCGGACGAGAATCGTGCGGACTGGCTTGGTGACCAGCGGCTGGCTCGTCGGGTTGGCGGGTTCGGGCATCGACACAGTCGCGGCCTGCTGAACTGGCGTCTTGTTGGAGCCGAACGCCTGCACAGCCGCGCCAATGAAGCACCCGGAGAGGAAAACCGCCGTCACGCCAAGCAAGGAAACGATAGAAAATCGGGTTCGCCGGACCATGATGAAAACTCCCGGTACGCAGACTGCGATCCGAGAATTACCTCAGGCTTGTCCGGCAAGCAATTGAAATTAATCTTTCGTTAATATCTCGAGCTCAGCCGTGGGCCTTCAATTGCACCACATTGTGCAGGATCTGGTCCGATGTTTCGAAGAAACGGCGAATGCCGCGCGCGGCCTGCCGGATGCGCTGCTCGTTCTCTACTATGGCCAGACGAACGTAACCGTCGCCGTATTCGCCGAAACCGATGCCGGGCGAGACCGCCACATCAGCCTTTTCGATCATCAACTTGGCGAACTCCAGACTGCCCAGATGACGGAACTTCTCCGGGATCGGCACCCAGGCGAACATGGTCGCCTGCGGGGCGGGAATATCCCAACCGGCCGCCGCGAAGCTCTCCACCAGCACATCGCGCCGCCGACGATAAATGCCGCGCATTTCGTTGATGCAATCGTCAGGGCCGTTCAGCGCAGCCGCCGCCGCGACCTGAATCGGCGTATAGGCGCCGTAGTCCAGATAGGACTTCACGCGCGCCAGCGCCGCCAGCAACCGCTCATTGCCCACCGCGAAACCGATTCGCCATCCGGCCATCGAATAGGTCTTCGACATGGACGTGAATTCGACCGTCACGTCGTTCGCGCCCGGCACCTGCAGCACGGACGGCGGCTGATTGTCGTCGAAATAGACCTCCGCATAGGCGAGATCCGACAGGATGAAGATTTCGTGCTTCTTCGCGAAGGCCACGAGATCCTTGTAGAAATCCAGCGTCGCCGTCATGGCGGTCGGGTTCGACGGATAGCAGACCACCACCGCGATCGGCTTCGGGATCGAGTGCGTGACGGCGCGCTCCAGCGTCGAGAAAAAGTCAGGCGTCGGATCGGCCGGGACCGAGCGGATCACCCCGCCCGCCATCAGGAAGCCGAAGGCGTGAATCGGATAGGAGGGGTTCGGCACCACCACCACATCGCCCGGCGCGGTGATGGCTTGCGCCATGTTGGCGAAGCCTTCCTTCGAACCCAGCGTCGCCACGACCTGTGTTTCAGGATTGAGCTTTACACCGAAGCGGCGCTCGTAATAGCCCGCCTGGGCGCGGCGCAGGCCCGCGATGCCCTTGGAGGCAGAGTAACGGTCTGTGCGCGGCTTGCCGGCGGTTTCCACCAGTTTGTCGATGACGTGCTTCGGCGCCGGCAGGTCCGGATTGCCCAT
>CANJEY010000422.1 GCA_947472615.1 Beijerinckiaceae bacterium | reverse complement strand
TCATTGAGGAGGCGAATTCGGTGGCTGGCGAGATCGCTGATACGCGCGTGCTTGACGCGGCGCTGATCGCCGCCGCGCAGGCCGTGGAGCATTACGAAATCACGCGCTACGGCACGCTCGTAGCCTGGGCGAAGCAGCTGGGCCGAACCGATTGCGCGGGCGTTCTGGAACAGACGCTGGCCGAGGAGAAGGCGACCGACAAGAAGCTCACCGAACTTGCCGTCTCCAACGTCAATCGTCACGCCGCCGCATAGGTCACGACAGCCATCGTCTTCAGGGGACTTAACATTGCCCCGTCGTCGGGCTATGTGGCCTCTGAAGACGAGAGGCGTCATATGGACGGCAAGGACGACAAACCGGGACCGGCAGGCGAAGCTTCCGGCGAGGAAGGCTGGGAGGCCGGGCGCACATCTGCGCTCTATGATCCCGACACCGTGTATCGGGGGCCTGAAGCCGCCGTTCGCAACGGGCTGGCGACCGGCGTCGCCCCGCTCGTGGACGACAAGGATGTGTCGCCGACAGGCCCGTCGATCTACGCCAAAGGTGAGAAGAAGCGCGGCGCCGTCCGCATGACCAAGAGCATGACGGCGCGCATATTCAACGAACTCGATCAGGCTGCGCGCAAGACGCGTGAACCTGACCGGAGCTAACGCGGGATTATTTCGCCGGCTTGCGGAATTTGAAGACGAACTTGTCGGTCTTGCCGCGAATGGTCGGATCGAAGATGCGCGTCAGATGAGTGTCGTCCTTGTCCTGCAACAGGTCACTCCTTGCTTCGAGCGTGAAGCCGGCCGCTTCCACTTCCGTTTTCACAGAGGCGGGGTCGATGCGGTGCAGGGTTTCGGTATCGCGCAGGCCCGAGCCCGCTTCGGCCGCGTGATCCACCACCATGAAGACCCCGCCAGGCTTCAGCGCGTTGAACACCGCCTTGTTGAAGGCAGCAATGTCTGCCGGGCCAAAGGACTTGTTGTGGAAGTCGTGATAGTTCTGCGAGGTCCAGACGAGATCGACCTGCTCGGGCGTTTTGATTTCGGCGATCGGCTGGTGCAGGACCGAGATGCCCCGAAATGCAGGGTCGGCGGCGATCACATTTGCGGCGTCTAGGTTCTTGGTCGTCGTCCGGGTTTCTTCCGTGGCGACCAGCTCGAACACCTTGCCGGACGGGCCGACCACGCCGCTGAAGATGCGGGCGAAATATCCGCCGCCGGGAATCAGCTCCAGCACGCGCTCGCCCTGTTTGACGCCCGCAAAGGCCAGCAGTTCCGCCGGCTTGCGCGACGAATCGGCCTTGCGATCGTTTTCACTACGGGCGGGATTGACGATCGCCGAAGCGATGTGGGCGGGAATCGCAGCCGATTGCGCCAGCGCGCCATGCGCGATCGACAGAAATGCAGCTGCCGCTAATCCTGCGAGCCATTCGGAACGGTCCCGAGAACGCAGCATGTCTTCCTCCTGGTCGCGCCGGGCGCACTTTTTCGATCATTGATCGTGATGACCAAGTCTGGACTGGATCAGTCCGGCGCACAAGATGCGGCAGCCCTGCGCACGGCAACGTGAAACAGCAGGTTGCGGCGTTGACTTGCGGGCCACGAATGTAAACTATCCCGCCAAGCGGTTCTCACGGCATGAACCGCGTACGGGAGGTATTGATGCTGAGGGTGTCTGGACTTCGTTCCTGTGTGGCGGCGGCGGTCTTGCTGGCCGCATGTCCTGTCGCCCAAGCCGCATCGCCCGAATTGATCGCCGCCGCCAAGAAGGAAGGTCGCGTCGTCTGGTATACGGCGCAGATCATCAACCAGCTTGCGCGACCGATCGCGGATGCGTTCGAAAAGAAATACGGCGTCAAGGCCGAGCCGATCCGCGCCGATGTGAACGACGTGGTGTTACGCATCGTGGCCGAGTCGAAGGCCGGCAAGGTGCAGGCCGACGTGTTCGACGGAACGGCCGCCGCGCCGCCGCTGAAGCGCGCCGGCTATGTCGAAAAGTGGCTGCCGGACGAAGCGAAGAATTTGCCGTCGCAATATGTCGATCCGGAAGGATATTGGGTCGCCAACAACGTCTACATCATCGTACCTGTGTTTAACACGCAACTCGTTCCGCGGGGAACGCAGCCACGTGTCTGGAACGATCTGCTCGATCCGAAATACAAGGGCCGCATCGCGATTTCGGGCCTGTCGTCGTCATCGTCCGGACCCGGGTTTGTCGGCAATGTGCTACACGATTTGGGTCAGGAAAAAGGAATGGAGTTCCTCAAGAAACTGGCGGCGCAAAATATCAACAACATCTATTCGTCGGCTCGCACCGTGGTCGATCAGGTAATGGCGGGCGAGTTCGCCATCGGCCTGCAGGCGTTCAATCATCAGGCCTCGATCAGCGCCGGGCAGGGCGCGCCGGTCGACTGGATTCGGTGGTCGCCTGCTGTCGCCACACTATCGGTTGCGTCGGTGGTGAAGAATTCTCCGCATCCGAACGCCGGCAAGCTGCTGCTCGACTTTCTGGTGTCCGAAGAAGGCCAGAAGATATTTTCGGACGGCGACTACATTCCGACCAATCCGAAGGTCCCTGCCAAGGCTCAGGAATTGAAACCCGAAGTCAGTGGGTTCTCGGCCTATTATCTGACGCCCGAAGACCTCGACGCCAACGTTCCCAAGTGGGGCGATATCTACAAGAGCCTGTTCAAGTAGCGGCGAGCCGGAGTCATTCCCGATGACCGAATTTCCCAACTGGGATCGCAACACCCGCATGCCTGCGCCGCCGCCGCCGCCCGGCGCTTGCGATTGTCAATTTCACATCTTCGGAGATCTGGTCAAATATCCGCCTAAGGAAGGCGCGCTCTACGAGCCGCCGCCGGGTTGCACGTTCGGCGACGCGCAGGGCATGTTGCGCGCGATGGGCTTTTCGCGCGGCGTGATCGTTCACGCAATGCCATACGACACCGACCATCGCCTGCTGATCGACGTGCTGGAAGGTCTGAGCCCGGAAGAGCGGCGCAATTTTCGTGCGACTGCGATCATCAAACCCAATGTGACGGACGCGACGCTGGAGAAGCTGAACGGGCTCGGCGTCAAGGGCGCGCGTTTCAACATCGGCCGCAAGTACGAAGAATCGAACGCGCTCTCGGACGTGAAGCGCTCGATGGATCGCGCCCGTGAGATCGGCTGGCACGCCAAGCTGCATATAGCAGGCGAAGACGTGCTGGATTTTGCGCCTTTCCTCGACGAGGTGAAACATCTGCGGCTGGTGATCGATCACATGGCGCATCTGCATTTTGCTGATGGGCGCGATCAGCCGGCGCATCAGTGGATTCTGAACAAACTCAGAAGCGACGAAAACTGGTGGATGATGTGCTCCAACGGCAATAGGGACTCGGTCTTCGACGCGGGCTTCGACGACGCTGTTCCTTTCGGTCGAGATTTCATCATGGCTGCGCCGGACCGCATGGTGTGGGGCTCGGACTGGCCGCACGTGCGTTGGCGCAAGGCGCGCATGATGAACGACGCCGAAGCGGTCGAACTGCTTTACCGCTACGTCGATCATGACACGACGCTGATCCGCAAGGTTCTGGTCGACAACGCCGCCACACTCTACGGTTTCGACACATAGGGCCGGGCTGCGGCCTGGCTCATTGGCGATGGGACGACGATATGGAAAAGCTGATCATCTATGCAGCCGTCGGGTTTCCGGAAAACTCCGACATTCCTGCCATTCCAAAAACATGGGATGCGCTTCTGGAATCCGCCGTCGCGGCGCACGAGGCCGGCGCCAGCATCATCCATGTTCATGGACCTATCGATGAGAAGCATCGCATCATCCCTGAGAAATGGGCTGAACTCGGCCGCAAGCTGCGTGACCGCTGCGATGTGCTGATCGATTTTGGTAAGGCGGGCGCGCCG
>CANJEY010000421.1 GCA_947472615.1 Beijerinckiaceae bacterium | reverse complement strand
TCTGTCTTCGGCCACCCCGGCTTCGGCCCGCAACGGCGGCGCGATTGCGGCTGGCGTCATCGGAGCCCTGGCGATCGGCGCGATTGCGGCCGGCGCGGCCCATGCGAATTCTGGCCCCGGCTATTACGCCCCGGCGCGCGTCTATGGCGGCGAGTGCTGGATGGAGCGCCGCGAAGTCACCAACCGCTGGGGCGATGTCGTCGGTTATCGCCGCATCCGCGTCTGCAACTGAATGAACCTGACCGAGCACTGAGAGACCGGCAGCCGCCGGGATCTCTCTCCCCCGGCAGCAAACCGAGACGCCCTCCGGACCGCCCCGTCCGGAGGGCGTTCGCGTTCTGAGGGCTCCGCTTCATGGCTCGCATCCCCGGCCAAATCGGTCTAAGGGCATGCATCCCGCTTTTCGGCGTTACAGGTTCGCGTTTCCGCATGGCTCCTCCGCTTTTGACGCTTCAGGACATTCAGTTCACCATCGGCGGCAAGCCGCTGCTGGAGGGGGCCGAGATTTCGGTGTCGCCCGGCGAGCGGCTCTGCCTCGTCGGCCGCAACGGCTCGGGCAAGTCGACGCTGCTGCGCATCGCGGCGGGTGAAATCCAGCAGGACGGCGGCAAACGCTTCTTCCAGCCCGACGCCACGGTGCGCTACCTGCCGCAGGAGCCCGACCTGTCGGGCTTCGACAACGTGCTGGCCTATGTGGAAGCCGGCATGGGGCCGGGCGACGACGAATACCGGGCGCGCTACCTTCTCGAGCAACTCGGCCTGACCGGCGAGGAAAATCCCGCGCGGCTATCGGGCGGCGAGCAGCGCCGCGCCGCGCTGGCCCGCGTGCTGGCGCCGGAGCCCGACATCCTGCTGCTCGACGAGCCGACCAACCATCTCGATCTGCCGGCCATCGAATGGCTGGAAAGCGAACTCGCCAGTCTGCGTTCGGCGCAGGTTCTGATCAGCCATGACCGGCGCTTCCTGCAGAACCTGTCGCGCGTCACCGTCTGGATCGACCGCGGGCGGACGCGGCGGCTCGATCGCGGCTTCGGCGAGTTCGAGGCATGGCGCGATCAGGTGCTGGACGAGGAAGAGCAGCAGCATCACAAGCTCGAGCGCCGCATCGTCAACGAGGAGCACTGGGTTCGCTACGGCGTCTCGGGGCGGCGCAAGCGCAACATGGGCCGCATGGCGCGGCTCGGCGAACTGCGACAGGAATTCCGCGACGCGCGGCGCGCCGTCGGCGACGTGAAGATGAACGTGTCCGAGGCGAAGCTGTCGGGCAAGCTCGTCATCGAGGCCGAGGGCGTTTCCAAGTCCTATGGCGAGCGCGCCATTGTCAGCGATTTCTCGATGCGCATCCTGCGCGGCGACCGCATCGGCGTCGTCGGCCAGAACGGCGCTGGCAAGACGACGCTGATCAACCTGCTGACCGGCAGGCTGGCGCCCGACACAGGCGTCGTGCGGCTGGGGGCGAACGTGGAGCTCGCCAGCCTCGACCAAAGGCGCGTCAGCCTGACCGCGGACATGACCCTGAAGGACGCGCTGACGGGCGGCGGCAGCGACTGGGTCGAGATCAACGGCGAGCGCAAGCACGTCATCGGCTACATGAAAGACTTCCTGTTCGGGCCGGAGCAGGCGCGCACGCCCGTCTCGCGCCTGTCAGGCGGCGAGCGCGGACGCCTGACGCTGGCGCGCGCGCTGGCGCTGCCCTCGAACCTGCTGGTGCTCGACGAGCCGACCAACGATCTCGATCTCGAGACCCTCGATCTGCTGCAGGAAATGTTGACCGATTATCCAGGCACCGTGATCGTCGTCAGCCATGATCGCGATTTCCTCGATCGCGTCGCGACCTCTGTTCTGGTCGCGGAGGGCGACGGAAAATGGATCGAATATGCCGGCGGCTATGCGGACATGGTGGCGCAGCGCGGCCACGGCGTCGGCCCCGCCGCCGTGAAGTCGCCTCCCGCGTCCGCCCGCAAGCCCGATGGGCTGGCGCCGATCGCGCCGGGCAATTCGCGTCGCGGCAAGCTGTCGTTCAAGCAGAAGCACGCGCTCGAAACGCTGCCGGCCCGCATGGAGGAATTGCAGGTTCTGAAGGCGAAGCTGCAGCAGCGGCTGGACGATCCGAACCTCTATGCGAAAGATCCGGTCGCATTCGCCAAGTTCTCGGCGGAATTCGCCAAGGCCGAGCAGAAGCTCGCCGCCGCAGAAGAGCAATGGCTCGAACTCGAATTGCTGCGTGAAGAACTCGAAGGCTGAGCTCTTCACAACAGAATGATGGCGCGGCACTGGCGCGGACGCGCCGCGCTGCTAGTCTTGCGCGACGGCGAGAGTCCCTGAGGACCAGCCGTCGCGGGAGACGGGCGATGGCGGATCGGACGGGATTGCGGCGGCGGCAGTTCGTCGGGCTTTCGGGCGCGGCAGCGCTTGCGGCGCTGGCGGGCGCGAAGGCGAAAGCCGCCGAACCTGTCGACCTGCAACTCGTGCTGGCGGTCGACGCATCCGGCAGCGTCAGTCAGTACCGCTTCGATCTGCAGCGCGACGGTTATGCGGCCGCGTTCCGCAATCCGCAGGTACTGCGGGCGATCTTCTCCGGCATCAACCAGTCGATCGCCATCACCATGTTCCAGTGGACCGGGCCGCGTCTCCACGCGCTCGTGGTGCCGTGGATGGCGATCCGCGACGACGCCAGCGCCAGGGCGGCGGCCGACGCCATTCAGGCGTCGCAGCGGCACATCTTCGGCGGCGGCACGTCCATCAGCGGCGCGATGGATTACGCCATGACCCTGTTTCCGACGGGCGAATTCAGCGGTACGCGGCGCGTCATCGACATCTCGGGGGACGGCGCGAACAACAATGGCCGCTCCATCGTGGCGGCGCGCGAGGACGTGCTGAAGGCCGGCGTCACCATCAACGGCCTGCCGATTCTGGCTGTGGAGCCGGACCTCGACGATTATTTCGAACAATATGTCATCGGCGGCGACGGGGCGTTCATGATCTCCACCAAGTCCTACGAAAATTTCGCCGACGCGATCGTCAAGAAGCTGATCGCCGAAATCGCGGCTGTTCCGCCGAATAGCGGCTTGCACACCGGATAAGTCATCGCGCGATTTCGGACTGTGGCGGCGAGGCTGTACTATGTCGGGCGACTCAGGGCCCGGCCGCATGCGGCCGTCGAAGGACGTTTCCGATGCTCGGTTGGTTTCAGGCCCTCATGCCCAAGGAGGCGCGGTTTTTCGATCTGTTCGAGAAGCACGCGGCCGTACTCGTTCAGGGCGCCGAAGCGATGCAGGCGCTGCTGCGCGGCGGCCCCGACGTCGCGCGAAACTGCGCACAGGTGCTGAAGTTCGAACACGAAGCCGACATGGTGGCGGGGGAGGTGATGCAGGCGGTGCGCCGCAGCTTCATCACGCCCTTCGACCGCAGCGACATCAAGGATCTGATCGGCTCGATGGACGATTCCATCGACCAGATGCGCCAGACCGCCAAGGCGATTACACTCTTCGAGGTCTCGGAGTTCGAGCCGGCGATGCAGGAACTCGGCGACATTACCCTCAAGGCCGCGAAGCTCACGGTAGAGACCGTGGCGTTGCTGCGTTCGATGCGCAAGGAATCTGTGAAGCTCAACGCGCTGACCGATGAAATGCGCAGGCTCGAGGAACATTCCGACGAGTTGCACGACAAGGGGATCAAGGCGCTGTTCCTGGCGCATCGGTCGAGCGACGTGATGGCCTTCATCGTCGGCAGCGAAATCTACGGTCATCTGGAAAAGATCGTCGACCGCTTCGAGGATGTGGCCAACAAGGTCAACGGCATTCTGATCGAAAACATTTAGGGCGCGCACCGTGGACGCACATATGGCGCTGCCGTTTCTGATCGGGCTCATCGGCATCGCGCTGCTGTTCGACTTTCT
>CANJEY010000420.1 GCA_947472615.1 Beijerinckiaceae bacterium | reverse complement strand
TTTTGTCGAAGGCGAGACAGTCTCTCCCGCTTCGTCTCTCGACCTGCGTTTGTGCCCGCTCATCTCGGACCCTGCATATTTTTGCAGGGGTAGGAAGAACAGGATCGACATCAGCGACATAGCAGCGCTGACGAAGAAGGCGACTTGAAATTCGAACGACGTCAACTCCGTTCCGCCGCGCCACGCAAGCGTCAGGTTCAGCAGCGAGGCGGCGGTCGCGACCCCCACGCCTTTGCCGACCTGCTGCATCAATTGCGAGAGGCTGGTGGCGGCGCTCATTTGTGGGGCAGGCACGTCCGAATAGGGAAGCGAGTTGAGTGCCGAGAATTGTAGCGACTGGACGAATCCGCTGATCAGCAATACGGGCAGGATAATCCAGATGGGCGTGGTCGGCTGGAACAGCCCGCAGGCGACAAGCGACAGCGCCGCCAGAATGCCATTGAAGATAACGACCTTGCGAAAACCCCAACGGCGCAGGATCGGCGGTGTGGTGGCCTTCATGGCGACGGCGCCCAAAGCGCTGCCGAAGATCAGCAAGCCGGACGCCGCCGGCGACATGCCGAAGCCGATTTGAAACAGCAGCGGCAACAGGAATGACAGGGTGCCGAGCCCGACCCGGAACAGGGTTCCGCCCCAGAAATTCGCCGCAAACGTCGGAATCTTGATCAACGACAGATCAATCAACGGATGCGTGGCGCGCCGCGCATGCCAGATTGAAATCGCGCCGAGCACGACGCCGGTAGCGAGTATGACGCCGCCGACGCGGGGATCGCTGCGCGAGCGCCCGATCGCGTCGAGACCATACATGACGCAGGCCAGTCCGCTGCCGCTGAGCACGAAGCCCGTCCAGTCGAGCGGCGGCCGCGCCGTTTCGCGAAAGTTCTTGATGTGGATCGACGCCAGGATCAGCCCGACGACGCCGATCGGCAGGTTGACCAGAAAAATCCAGCGCCACGACAGATAGGTGACGATGAGCCCGCCCACGGGCGGCCCGAGCAACGGCCCCATCTGGGCCGGCACCGACAGCACCGCCATCGCGGCGACGAGCCCGGCCTTGCCGACCGTTCGCAGCATTACGAGGCGGCCGACCGGCACCAGCATCGCGCCGCCGACGCCCTGCAGCATGCGGGCGATATCGAGTTGAACGACGTTGGTGCTGGCCGCGCAGATCGTCGAGCCGATCAGGAAAAACACGATCGCGGCCTGAAAGATCGTGCGCGAACCGAACCTGTCGGCCATCCAGCCGCTGATCGGAATGAAGACCGCCAGAGACATGATGTAGGACGTGATCGCGCCACTGAGCCGCACAGGGTCTTCGCCGAAAGATGTCGCGATCTGCGGCAGCGCTGTCGCGACGATCGTGCTGTCCATGCCCTGCATGAAAAAGGCGCTGGCGACGATAAGGGCGACAACATTGGACTTCTGCATCAACGGCTCTGGCGCATCGACGGGGCTGGCCTTTCTGCGGCGGGACAAACGACTCTAGCAACATATCGGCCACTCGCGGCGGGGTCGACTCGGGCTACTGGGCGAACTTGCTTGCGGCGTCGCGCGTCTGAGTTTAGCTAGGCCTGCAAGGCGTCTGGTGGTCAATCCGCCGCCGACCCCGAGGATTTCCGCGCAGAATGGATGACGCACCCCGGCAGATGTCTGTTTTCGGCTTTCGGCCGTTCCTGCTGCTGTTCGTCACGCGTCTCACGTCCAATGCGGCCAATACGATGCTGGGCGTCGCGGCAGGGTGGAAAATCTATGAGCTGACAGCGAGTCCGCTCAACCTTGGCCTTGTGGGTCTGGTGCAATTTCTGCCGCCGCTTTTGCTGACCCTCGTTTCGGGCCACATGGCCGACTACGGCGACCGCCGCAAGATCTTGCGCGCCTGCTACGGGGTCGAGTTACTCGACGCAATGGGGCTGATTGCGCTGCTCTCTTCGTCGTCGCCCTCGCTGCCTGTATTCTACTTTCTGCTTCTGGTGAACGCGGTGGCGCGGACGTTCGAGGGTCCGAGCCTTCAGTCCTTGCTGCCGACGCTTGTGCCACGCGAAATTCTCAGCCGCGCCGTCGCGGCGAACTCGATGGCAGGCCGCATTTCGTTTCTGCTCGGCCCATCCACGGCGGGCTTTCTCTACATCATTGGGCCGCAGGTGGATTTCTTCTGTTGCGCCGCGCTGGTGCTGATCGCCGGCGTCGCCAGCAGTCTGATGCCGCAACCGCCGGTGTCGCAGAAGCGGCACGACATGAACTGGGCGTCGCTTTTCGGCGGATTGGCGTTCATCTGGCGGACGAAGCCAATGCTGGGCGCGATGTCGCTCGATCTGATCGCGACCTTGTTCGGCGGCGTCACGGCGCTGCTGCCGATCTTCGCCAACGACATTCTGCATATCGGGCCGTGGGGCTTCGGCCTGTTGCGTAGCGCGCCCGCGCTCGGCGGCCTGACGACGGCGCTGCTGCTGAGCCGCTTTCCGTTGGGGCGGAATGGCGGCTGGTTCATCTTCATCGGCATGGGCGTCTACGGACTGGGCACCGTCCTGTTCGCGTTTTCGCAGAACGCCATCCTGTCGATCTTTCTGCTGTTCATCGTTGGCATGGGCGACATGCTGAGCGGCGTGACGCGTCAGACGCTCATCCAGGTGCTCGCGCCCGAAGGCACGCGCGGCAGGGTGTTGGCGGTGAATTCGCTGTCCAACAATACCGCCGGGCAATTGGGGCAATTCGAATCTGGCGTCGCGGCGCATTTCCTCGGCATTGAAGGTTCGGTGATCTTCGGCGGCATCGCGGTGATGAGCGTCACGGCGTTGTGGATCAAATATTTCCCGGCGCTGCATCGCATCGACTGGCGCAGACAGGTGACCGAACACGGTCGCTGACGCACTCAGTCATGCGTTTCGCCGTTCGGCATGACAGCGCCAGTCAACTTCGCGCCGTCGAGTTTCGCGCCCGTCAGATCGGCCTTTTCGAGCCTTGCGCCCGAAAGATCGGCACCCGTCAGATCGGCGTCGTGCAGGTCCGCGCCATAGAGATCGGCGTCGGTGAGGATTGCGCCGCGCAGATCGGCTTCGGCAAGTTTGGCGTCGATCAGGCCCGCGTTGTCGAACATGGCGCCCGCCAGCGACGCGCGGCGCAATGAAGCCCCGGCCAGATTGGCCTCGGCGAAGTCGGCTTTCTCGAAGCGGCCGTCGTCGAGCCTTGCGCCTGCGAGCGATGCGCGCCGAAAGATCGCGGCTGCGGCGTTGACGCGAACGAGCCGCGCGTGACCCATTCGAGCCTCGGTGAAATCTGCGTTTGACAGGTTCGCGAGGCTGAGATCGCTTTCGTACAGAAGCGCTCCCGTGAGTCCAGCGCCGGCGAGATCGGCGCTCTTGAGATCGGTCTTGTTGAGATTCGTCTGCGTCAGGCTCGATTTCGACAGGTTGGCCTTTGCGAGCTTCGCGCGATGAAGAATTGCCTGCGAAAGATCGGCGTCCGAGAGGTTCGCGCCGGACAGGTCGATCCGCTTGAGCCGCACATCATTCAGCTTGCAGGAGACGCATGACTTTTCAGCCCGCAAACGGACGAGATCGTCAGCGTGCGCCATCGCGCCATTCAGGGCGATCATCGCCGATGCGGCGACAACGGCCGCAAATGGGCTGCGCTTTGGTCTGGCTGGATTGGTCGGTGGCGGTTCCACGTTCGCCTTGCGATCGCAACTCGGATCGGGCGAGTATAGAAGGGTCAGGCTTCGCGACCAATGGCTCCCGCACAATGGCTTCGATACGCGCTCCGGCGACGATGGTGCTGGCCCTGTTATTGACGGCAGGGGCGGATGCACAGGAGCGCGAAGCCACGCCTCCGAAGCGCGCCGAAATCTGGGACCTGCAGCCGAGCATGAACGCCTCGCAACTGCCGGATGAATTCGTCGATCTC
>CANJEY010000419.1 GCA_947472615.1 Beijerinckiaceae bacterium | reverse complement strand
TGCGTCAGGAATATGGCCGGCCGCTGCTCGCCCCGCCCGGCGTACCACCAGAGCGGCTCGCGGCGCTGCGCAAGGCGTTCGCGTCGGCAATGAAGGATCCGGACTTCCTGAAAGACGCGGCGCGCGCCGAATCCGAGGTCAATCCGGTCTCGGGCGAAGATCTCGACAAGCTCACCGAGCAGATCATGAAGACCGACGCCGCCGTCGTGGCGCGCGTCCGGGCGCTGCTCGATCCGGACGCGGCCAAGAAATAGGGATCAGCCTTTCGGCTTTTCCCACAAGTCGAACAGGCCGGCCTTCACGCGCTTCGTCAGGATTTCGACGACCGCTGTTGTGCCGCCCTCGACGGATGCTTTGGCGGCCTCCAGCGCCGGGCCGAGTTCGTCCGGCTTCGATACGTGATGGGCGTTCGCCCCGAGCGCCTTCGCCAGTGCGCAGATGTTGACCCCCGTGCCGAAGCGGACACTCGCCAGCTTCGGGCTGACGCCGCCGTCGCGATCCGCATAGGCGCGGTTGTTCTTCACGATGATCAGCACCGGCGCCTTGCATCGAACAGACGTCTCGATTTCGAGGGCCGTTTCGCCGAACGCTTCCTCGCCGATGACGGCGATGACGAGCTTGTTCGGCTCGGCGCATTTCGCCCCCATCGCGGCGCCGATCGACCAACCCATGGCGCTCTGCACGCCGAAGCCGATGAAGCCGTGCGGCTGCGTGGCAATGTAGTGCTGCGAGGTCGAGCCGCGCACGGAACCAGCGTCGTGCAACACGATGGTGTGCTTGGGATCGGTGCGGCGATTCAGTTCGCCGGTGACCCGGAACGGATTGAGCGGCGCCTCGTCGGATTCGAGCAGCGGCTTGCTGATCTCGTTCCACTGTTCCTTCAGCTTGCGCACTTCAGCGAGCCTGCTCGCCACTGGCGCAAGGCGCCCCATGCCGACCCGCGTGCGGGCCGAGCGCAGCAATTGCCCGATCACCACCTTGGCGTCGCCCTGAATGACGAGATCGGCGACATGCGTGCGATTGATTTCCGCCGCATCGACGTCGATCTGGATGTGCATGGCGTTTTTCGGCGGCGCCTTGCGGGTCGCGTGCCGCTTGAAGCCGCAGCCGATGGTGACGATCACGTCGGCGCTGTCGGCCAGCACGGTCGCGGGCAGCGACCCATAGGCGGCGCGCGCAAATCCGCCGATGCCGAGCGCCAGCGGGTGGTCTTCCGGGAAAGCGCTCTTGCCGTTCAGCGTCGTGGCGACCGGCAGCGTCAGCAATTCAGCGAGTTCGATAAGTTCGGCGCTCGCTTCCGACGCCAGAATGCCCGCGCCGACATACACGTAGGGACGCTCTGCCGCCGCAATCGCCTCGATCGCCGCGCGGATCTGTTCGGGATCGCCGCCAGCGCGCACGCGCGGCTTCGACGATATCGGCACGTATTTAAAGTCGCCCACATCCATCGACGACACGTCGTACGGCATGCCGATCACCACCGGCCCGCCGCGCCCGGTGCGGAGATGCATGAAGGCGCGGCGCAGGATTTCGCTGACCTGCGAGGGATCGTTGATCACCGCCACCCATTTGCTGAGCGGCTTGAACATTTCGATGAACGGCAATTCCTTCGTCTGTCCGCTCGGCACCTCGAAACGATCGTTGTGACCGGCGAAGAACAGCACCGGGATGGAATCGCCCATGCTGTTGACGAGGCCGCCCATGGCGTTGGCCGCCGCCGGGCCGGCATCGGTGAACACGACGCCCGGCTGTCCGCTGGTGCGGGCGAAGCCGTCGCAGATATCGAACGCGGCGCGCTCCTGCCGCACGTAAAAGACCGACGCCCCATCCTCTTCGGCGAACGCATCCGCGACATGGCCGATCGACTGTCCGGTGATGCCCGCCGCGAGCCTCACACCTTCCAGACGCAGTGCCTTGCTGATTGCCTGTGCCACATTCATCGCGTCGCCATCCCGTATCCGGCCGAAGCCACGTTTCGTTGATGGCGGATCGTAGGACGACGCAGGTTCAAACGCCAGCGGCTTGCGGGCGGCGGACCAGAAACGCCGTCAGTTTTTCGAGAACCAGCCAGCCTCGATCGCATCGAGCCAGACGGAACCAAAGGCCTGCGCATGATCGGCCGCAACCGAATGATGCAGGCCCGGCAAAAACGCCTGCCGGAACCGCTTCGTGTACGGCCGCATCACATCCGCCGCGAGCCGCGCGGTTTGCGGCGGCAGGATTTCATCGTCCGCGCCGAAGAGCTCCAGCACGCTCACATTGCGCAGATGCTCGCCGGGGAAACACAAATCGAGATTCGTCTTCAGCAGATCCGCAAAGCCGCGGCAGCGCACGTCGTCTGGCAGAAAATCGGCGTTCCACAGGCGCGCGATCGTTTCGCTGAGCGCCGCGACGTTGAAGAACATCAGTGTGTCTTCGTGGCTCTTGAAGCGCGGCGCGTGCAGCACTTCCTGCCACAGACGATCGCGCTCCTGCGCCGGAAGTCCCGCATTGAAAAAAGCGAAATCATTCGCGCCGCGCTCGCGCACGCGGAACGCCGACGGATCGTACAGCCATTTGAAATCATCGGTGACGGCGCGGCTGGCGAAATACGCGACCGGCAGGCTGGTGGTGCCGTAGCCGAGCAGCCCATCGGGCGCGACGCGCCTAGCCAGCGCCCACAGATAACAGCCGCCCGTCGAAAAGCCCCAGTAGAGCAGCAGACGATCTGACGCGTCGCCGAGTTCGGGCGTGTTGCGCAGCGCCGCCTCGAAGCCCTGCATGGAGGCGTCCGGCGTCAATGCCAGCATATGCGCTTCGAGCGCAGAACCTTTTCGCGGCACGCGGCAGGCTGTACTGCCGGTCGGGCTCGACACGCCTTCCGCCCCGATCGTGTCGAATGTGTCGGGACTCCAGTGCTGCTTCTGACCGCGCCAGAACACCGGCATGCGCGCGCCGAGCGGCACGTCTCGCCACGACCCGAGTTCCTCGTCCGACAGAAAGTTCCATCTGCCGATACGGCACAAAGTCATGAACGTGACGCCACGGCTCGCCAGCCACGGGCCAATGCCGTCGCGGCCCTCGTTGTCGCGCACGAAGGCGCGGCCATTGTCGCTGCCGCCCTCGGAGGCGATCAACACGACGCGGCGGCCGTCCACCCGCAGCGGCTTCTCCGGAACGAACAGGATCGCCGCCTGTGTGAAAGGCTTGCCGTTGGCCTCGAAATCGAAAAATCGCACGTCGCGCCGAAACCCGCATCGCTCACGAGCGCCAGCACGATCAATCGAGGCCTGCAGGGCGGCGCGATCGACGATCTGGCCCTCGGGCGGAACGCGATCGGAGAAACTTTCCTGCGCGCTCATGCGCGGGCCTTCTGATGCAGCCGCATGGCGCAATCAGCGATCTCGAACTTGCGGGCGAACCACACGTCGCGATGCTCCATCGCGTATTGGATGCAACGGCGCACCGTGGGGATCAGCGACGGACGCCCGGCGACGTGCGAATGTAGCGTCAGCTCGATCCATTTCGGGCTGCCCGCGAGCCCTTCGGCCCAGAGCTGATCGAACGTCTGTTTGAAATTGTCCCACATCACATCGGGCGAATTCGACGGCACGAGCCACATGATGAGATCGTTGTGGGGAATGTTGGTTTTCGGCATGACCACGAGCGGGCCGTTCTTCGTATGCGTCACGAAGGGCAGATCGTCGCTGGCGTCATCGCCCTGCCAGAGAAAGCCTTCGCGGGCGAGCAGATCGGGCGTGTTCTCAGAGCCCGAATTACCGGGGCTCACCCAACCGCGCGGGCGCACGCCAGAGGCGGCTTCGATCGCGTCGGCGCATTTGCGGATCAGCGCGGCTTCTTCGTCGAACGGCAGTTCGGAGAAATCCTGATCGTTCACCCAACCATGGCCGGCCAGTTCGTGGCCTTCCGCA
>CANJEY010000418.1 GCA_947472615.1 Beijerinckiaceae bacterium | reverse complement strand
GGCTGACAGGTCGCGGAATCGATCGGCGGACCGGGATCCTGCACGGCCAGCGAGGCTTCTTTCTGTTGAAAGCCCGCCGGCAGCGAAGCTTTGAGGCCCGCGAGGATCTTGTCGATTGCGTTGGCGTAGAGTGCATTGCCTTTGAAATCGACCCCCGTGTCGCTGAGGCTCGCGACGCCCGAGGCCAGCCGCGACAGGCCGCCCAGCAGCGCGGTCGCCGCCGACCCGAAGCCTTGCGGCGCGCCCTTGCCGAGCGCCAGCCGATCGTCGACTTTCGCGTCGAAGAACTTGCGGCGAATGAGATCCAGCAGATCGGCGCGCGTCTTGTCGTCCGGCACGTGGCCCGAAAGCACCACCGACCCGGCATTCTTTTCAGCCTTGAACCCGTAGGGCGAAATGACGCCGTCGACGATTTCCAGCTTGCCGAGCCGGAAGCCCTGCGGCAGGCCCGATTTGGCGTCGTCAGAGATGCTCGCGCCGGAAATGTTGGGCTTGCCTTCGCCGCTGATCGTCAGCTCGCCGTCGATCAGGCTCGCCTTGCCGTTGATGAGTTTCGATAATTCGGTGAGGGCGAACGAAACTGCGCCGGCGAAATCGCCCGCAGGCGCGCCCCGCGCGAGGTCGAGCCCCCCCGTCGGCGCAGAGGCGAACAGGGTGGCGGCTTTCGCCAGTATGGCGTCGCGAATCTCCGGCGATGGCGCGACGCCTGACAGCGTCAGCACCTTGCCGTCGAACGCGACGGTCCAGCCATAGGGCTTCTGTTCTGGCGGCAGGATGTCCGCCTTGGCGATCGTGGCCCCGGCCGGAACCTGTTTCAGTGCCGCCAGCGCGGCTACATAAATGGCGGAGGACGTGGCCTCGCCCGACAGCGTCGCGGACGCGCCGGTCAACGAGAACGCGCCCTTGTCGAGCTTCGACACGAGTCCGACGCCCCAGCCGACGATGCCCTCGAAACCCTGCGGCGCGCCAGCCGCGTAAACGAGTTCGTCGACAACATTGAGGCCCGGATAGGCCTTCTTCACCGCGTCGATCAGGGTCGCCCGGACGGCGGGCAGCGGCGCATTGCCCTTGACGACGATGCGGTCACCATCGCGGATGACGCTGAAACCATAGGGAGTCCGCACCGCCAGGGGCGTGATTGAACTGTTGACGAGGCGCACGCCGCTGACGGCTTCGACGCCCGCAAAGGCTGACTTCTGCGCGTCCGGCGTGAACGCCACGCCGCCGATCGTCACGTCGCGCCCCGCGACCGTCGCGGACGGCTGGTCGATCAGGTCCAACGACGCCGATGCGATCGTCTTGCCCGCCTGCTCGCGCAATTGCGACTCGACGCTTTCGGTGCGGTAGACGTTTGCAAAGACCCACAGGAGGATCAACGGAACGAGGCCGAGCCACCAATATCTGGGCTGAGACATGAGCTTCCTGCCTGCAATCGACGCGCTGAGACGAACGGGTTTCAATCCGGGCAGGAAATAGCGGCCCCGCAGGCTTGGCAAGGAGTTTCTTGACCATTTCGGCTGCGTGGCCCGCGACTCTTGCGGCAATCGCCCAACGTGGCATTATCGTTGCTACGGTCCGGGCAAATGAATGGAGCCGCCATGCGCATGAAATTCACCAGCGGTTTGATTGCGTTGGCGCTCGCCGGCCTGCTTGCCGCGCCCGCCGCGATGGCCCGCACGCTGGCCCTCGCCCCGGCCCTCGTCAGCCTCAAGAGCGACGAAGGCGTGGCGATTCTCAATCGCGCTTCGGCGCGCGCGCCCTACATCGACCTGTCGATGCAGTTCGTCACGCAGAAGACCCAAAGCTTCTGCGGCGTCGCCTCGATCGTGATGGTGCTGAACGCGCTCGACGTCGATGCGCCCTCGCAGCCTGAATACGAACCCTACCGAGTATTCACGCAGGACGACTTCTTCAACGAGGAAACCGAAAAAGTGCGTCCGCGCGCGCTGATCGACAGGCGCGGCATGACGGTCGACCAGATCGGTGGCCTGCTCGGGGTCCATGGCGCGCAGGCGCGCGTCATCCACGCATCCGACACGAATCTCGAGGAATTCCGCCGGCTCGCGAAGGAACAGCTGACCGCCAAGGGCAAATATCTGATCGTCAATTATTTCCGCCAGACGCTGGCGCAGGAGCGCGGCGGCCACATTTCGCCCGTCGCCGCTTATGACGAGATGAGCGACCGGTTCCTGATCCTCGATGTGGCGCGCTACAAATATCCGCCGGTCTGGGTGACGGCGGCGGATCTCTACGCGGCGATGAACACGCCGGATTCCGACAACAACATGCGGTCGCGCGGATTCGTGCTGATCGACGGGCCGAAGTAGGCCCGCCGCGCGGCGTCACGCACGCTTTTTGAACTCGCCGATGAGCACATGCGCGTGGGCCTGCTTCTCCGGCGAGCCCTTTGCGGCGGCAAGATAGCTGCCGATCAGGGCGTGCAACTCCTGCAACGATTGCTCAGCCTGCGCCTCGACAGCCTCGATCTGCGGGACTTCGGGCTCAGGGGCCTTGGGAGCCTCGCGCGCAGGCTCCGTCTTGATTGCCGGGGTCGAATGTTGGACGCCCGCTTCTTCGAATGCCGGCGCGCCGTTGCGATACAGAACCGCGTTGCGGGCGGCCGTGATTAGATCCTCGTCCGAATAGCCGTCGATCGGATACATCGCGAGGCCGATGTTCACCTTCATGTCGCGGCCCTTCAGTTCGGGTAGATGCATGTCGGCGATGGCTTCGTGGATGCGCAGTTCGAGACGCGTGAGGATATCGCGGCCTGAAATCTCGTTGACCATGATGGCGAATTCGGCGTCGCGCAGCCGCGCCACATAATCGTTGCGGCGGAAGGTTTCCTTGATGTTGCGAGCGGCCTCGTGCAGCAGAATGTTCGTCGCCTGCGGGCCGCACGCTTCCTTGATCTCGCGGAAGCCGTCGATCTCCACATAGATCAACCCAATCGTCAGGCCCTTCTGCAGCGACTGCTCGATCGACTTGGTGATGAGCGGCGCGAGCGCCACGCGATTGAGCAGGCCGGTCGGCGCATCGAGGCGCGCAGCTTCGAGCTGACTGGCGACGCTTGAGAATGTCGAACGCGGCGTTGTCTGCGTCTTGCGGGCAGGTTCGGCGGCACGCGCGATTGGCTGCGGCGCTGCGAGGGGCGAAAGCTGCTCAGAGTCGTCGTCGCGGCGGATCGCCGTGACGAGGAACATGGCAACCAGCAAGGTCAGCGCGATGCCCCACGAAGCGTACCAGATCGTCAGGCGCGGAGAGGCCTCCGCCACGATCGGCGACAGTGTTGACGGCGCCGCAACCGCGACCCGCAGCAGGCTCTCCAGCAAGACGCCCGCCGACGATAGCGCCTCAGCGCTCACTTCGTCGACGCTGCCGGGCGAACCCGCTCCGGCCAGAAGACCAGCGCCAGGCTGCGACATGACCTGACGCGCCAACGACAAGGATCGCGTCAACTGCTGATCGACGCGCGTGAGCCCGTCGCGCTCGGGACCAGCCGCCGGATAGGCGCGCGCCACATCCTGTACGCGCGCCTGCAACAGCGACAGGGCGGCCGCGAAGGTCTGCAAATCCTGACTTTGGCCGCTGCTCGCATAGCGGCCCAGCGCAATCGACGGCTGCGCAATCGCCGCCAAGGCCCGGCCGACGAGCGGCGCGGTTTCCGTGCGCGTCTCCACCGCCGGCGCGGCCGCAGGACGCTCGGTCGAGGTCGAAGCTATCGTCGACACAACAAACACCGCAGCGAGCGAGATGATGATGCCGCCCCCCCAACCGAGGCTGCCGAACGGGCGCGTTTTCGCAGCGTTTGTCATTTCATCCTCTTTCGGTCGACGGTGAGCCCAGTCACCCGGTAACTACCCAGCCCCATTTTGAAGCGTGATTTTTTCGGCCCCACCGACGTCATGCCAGTGTGGCGACGATGACATCGAAT
>CANJEY010000417.1 GCA_947472615.1 Beijerinckiaceae bacterium | reverse complement strand
TCGCCATGGCGGCCGGATGGGCTTTCTCGCGTGTGACAGAAGCCCGTACCGAAGTGGTTCGCCGCGCCGTGACGCGCTGGTTTGCGAGCGATCGGACCGCTGGTTCGTTGAAGCCTCAGGCCGGGTGACGTCGCAACCCGAACGTCGCCAGCACCGCTACGATGGATGCGATCAGCATGATGACGAAGGCGCTATCGTAAGTCCCTGTCGCGTCGAAGATGCGCGCGCCCAGATAGGCGCCCAGCCCACCGAAAATGTGGTGCGCCATGGTGATGAGGCCGGTCAGCGCGCCGAGATTTTTCATCCCGAAAGCATCGCGCACGAACAGGATGGTCAGCGGCGCCGTCATGAAGAAGGTCGCGCCGAACACCAGCGCGAAGATCGTCACCGACAGGGGCGATTGATCGACCGCGATCAGCCCGAACACCGCGACGCGGGCCATGAACGAGGCCGCCGTTCCGGGCGCAGGTCCGATGCGGTCGCTCCACGCGCCGACAGCCACGACGCCGAGCCACGCCGTAAAGCCCATCGCGGCCAGCAGGTTTCCGGCGAGGAAGGAGTCGACGCCGCGATCCTGCGCGAAGGCCACCACATGCGTGGCGACGAAGAAATCATCGAAGCCGCAGACCGAATAGATGACGATCAGCAGCCAGAACTGCCGCGTGCGCATGGCGTCGCGCACCGACAGGCCGGCAGCGGCAGGTTCGGCGCGGCGGGCGGCGTTCTGGGCCGCGCCCGGTATGCCGAACAGCAGCAGCGGCACCAGCACCACATGCAGCAGGCCCAGACCGACGAACACATAGCGCCAGCCGATCTGGGTCAGCACTGCCGTCGAGGCGGCGATCATCAACAACTGGCCCATGCTGGTGCCAGACGTCACAAAGGCGTTCGCCAGTCCGGTGCGGCGCGCAAACACGCGGGTAATCATCACCCCCACCGTCGTGGTGGAGGCCGTGCCGCTGCCGATGGCGAACAAGATTCCGAACAGGCCCATGGCGTGCCAGGGCTCTTGCACAAGGCTCATCGCGCCGATGCCGATGCCACTGAACACAAGCCCGCAGCCGAGCACCAGCCGGTTGCTCAACCGGTCAGCCATGCGGCCGGCGGCGAACATGCAGACCGCCGACACGACCTGAAACACACCGACCGTGAGGCCGAGTTCGCTGCGCGGCCAGCCGAATTCGTCGACCATCGGCTTCAGTGTGAGGCCGATGACGAAGCGCGATCCGCCGCCGACGAACAGCACGAGGAATCCGGCCGCCAGCGCGATCCAGGCGTTTCGGGGAATCGTCGGTTCTGTCATCAAGGGCCCTTCCGGAAGGAAGGACTTACACCAAAATGTCCGTCGCGAAACCGCAGGCGCAGAGCCCCGAACGTTTCACCGCGACCGGAATTCGATCTGCGCGCCGCATTCAGCGTATTCAGAAGATCCAGATTTCATCCGGAGGCGGCATGTTCGTCATCATTTTGTCTTCCGCCGTGGCGCTGGCGCTGATGATGACCGGCGCGTGGGCCATACAGCTCAGAACCGGCCAGTCCGGCTGGGTCGATACGATCTGGTCTTTCGCGGTGGGCGTCCCCGGCGCGGTCGCCGCTCTCGCGCCGATTGCCGACGAGGGCGGCCTGAGCGCGCGCCAGATGCTGGTCGCGGCCTGCGTGTTCGCATGGTCGGCGCGGCTCGGTCTGCATATCTTGCAACGCACGCTGCGCAGCGGCGACGATCCGCGCTACGCGGCGTTGCGCGACGAATGGGGCGACAATTTCTCGTTCCGCCTGTTCTGGTTCCTGCAGGTTCAGGCGGCGGCGGCGCTGGTGCTGGTGGTTGGCGTTGTGGCCGCCGCCCGCAACACGGCGCCGCTTGGCTGGGGCGATGCGCTCGGCGTCGCGATCCTCGTCGCGGCGGTGGCCGGCGAGGCGGTTGCGGATGCGCAACTCACCCGGTTTTCGAAATCGCCGCATGCCAAAGGCGCGATCTGCGAGATCGGCCTGTGGGCCTATTCGCGCCATCCCAATTACTTTTTCGAGTGGCTGGCGTGGATCGCCTATCCGGTGATCGCGGTTGGACTGCCGGCCGACAATCCTGTCGGGCTGATCGCATGCGCCGGCCCTGCGATGATGTACTGGCTGCTCGTCCACGTCTCGGGCATTCCCCCGCTCGAGGCGCATATGCTGCGCTCGCGCGGCGCGGCGTTCGAAGACTACCAGAAACGCGTCAGCGCATTCTTCCCGCTGACCCGCAGGGCCTGAGGACTTGCCTCTGGACAGTCGGTCGCCGGCTCTTCCATCCCGGGCGCAACCCGGTTAAGAGGACGTCTGAGGGGCAGGTCCAGACCGGATGCTGCCCCTGTGTGTCGATGCGGCCGTGTGATGAACAAAGAATTTGCGTCCACCCCGAAGTTTCACGAACCGTCCGGCGCGCGCAAGATGATTTCGCCGAGCACCTTTTCACGATTCCGGATTGAGATTGTTTCCATGACGAGCCCGGACGGCAAGACCCGCCGGGCCGGTCGCGGTTGACGCGTTTCGCGCGACAGCGATCAACCAAAGAGCAGACCAATGAAAAAACCCGCTCCCAGGAAGCCTGCCCGCGAAGACGACGATCGCCGCCCGCCGCCGCCGCGCGGTCCTGCTGGTCGTATCGACCCCGCTCTGATCGAACAGATCGGCGAAATCGCGAACCGGCTCGGCCTGTCAGAAATCGAAGTGCAGCACGACGATCTGCGCATTCGGGTCGCCCGGCAGGTGTCGTTCCAGAGCGCGCCCGCCCCCGTCGCGGCGGCGCCCACCCCGCATGGCATTCCGGCCGTGATCGCCCCGGCGCCTGTGCCGGTCGCCCCCGCTGTGGCGCCGGCCGCCGTCGTGGCCGACGCCGATCATCCCGGTGCTGTGAAGTCGCCGATGGTCGGCACCGCATATCGGCGTCCGAGCCCCAACGACAAGGCTTTCATCGAAGTCGGCAGCGTCGTGAAGGCGGGTGAAAAGATCCTGCTCGTCGAAGCTATGAAGACATTCAACGAAATTGTCGCACCTCGCGGCGGTTCGGTCACCGCAATCCTGGTGGAAGACGGCCAGCCGGTCGAATACGGTCAGGCATTGGTCATCATCGAATAGACCGGGGGAAACGCAGCCGATGTTCGACAAGATTCTGATCGCCAACCGCGGCGAAATCGCGCTGCGCGTGCTGCGCGCCGCCAAGGAACTCGGCATCGCCACCGTCGCGGTGCATTCCACCGCCGACGCCGACGCCATGCATGTGAAGCTGGCCGACGAAAGCGTCTGCATCGGCCCGCCGACCGCGCGCGACAGCTATCTGAACATTCCGGCCCTGCTCGCCGCCTGCGAGATCACCGGCGCTGACGCCATCCATCCGGGCTACGGCTTCCTGTCCGAGAACGCCCGCTTCGCCGAAATCCTCGCCGATCACAAGATCACCTTCATCGGCCCCAAGGCGGAGCATATCCGCATCATGGGCGACAAGATCGAGGCCAAGCGCACCGCCAAGCGTCTCGGCATTCCGTGCGTGCCGGGCTCCGAGGGCGGGGTCACCGAAGACGACGAGGCGATGAAGATCGCCAAGGACATCGGCTTCCCGGTTCTGGTGAAGGCCGCCGCTGGCGGCGGCGGACGCGGGATGAAGGTCGCCCGCACGCCCGACGACCTGTCGCATGCGCTGTCGACGGCCCGCATGGAGGCGAAGGCCGCCTTCGGCGACGACGCCGTCTATCTCGAGAAATATCTCGAAAAGCCACGTCACATCGAAATTCAGGTGCTCGGCGACGGGCGCGGCAACGCCATCCATCTGGGCGAGCGCGACTGCTCCTTGCAGCGCCGCCACCAAAAGGTCTGGGAGGAAGGCCCCTCGCCCGCCCTCAACGCCGAACAGCGCCTCGACATCGGCGAAGTCGTCGCCAACGCCATGCGCGAGTTGCAGTACCTCG
>CANJEY010000416.1 GCA_947472615.1 Beijerinckiaceae bacterium | reverse complement strand
GATGCCCGTGAAGGTCTGGGTTTTCTGCACGTGACGGTCGATGAAATAGTCGTTCGAAAGATTGGCCTTGAGCTTGTAAGTGCCCGGAATGAAATCATCTGGCCCGCGGCCCGTGAAGGTTTCCCATTCCAGCTCGAACTCCGGCGTGATCGGCACGCTGTCGTCGTAGCCCATCATCCAGTTGAAGACCCAGGTCTGTGTATCGTCGATCGGCACCCAGAGATGACCGTCGATCTTCGGCACTTCCTCGCGGTTGCCATCACGGTGGGTAATGCCGCCCCGCACCTGCTGGTAGGGCATCATGTAATGATAGACTCGCACCCACGATTTGTCGGGGCCGACGTTTCGATTCGAGACGTAGTAATATCCGTAGTCGGTGCGCTCGACGTCGATCTGCGGCGCGCGATCCTTGGTGCGAAGGTTCGCCTTGTTGCCGATGTCGTTGTTATGCACGAACGAGGAATGCGCCGTGTCGAGTCCGCCTTCGAGGCCCTGCAGGTAATTGCAGGCCTCGTAGGTCTTCGACACGCGGCAATGGGTCGGGGGCGCGCGCAGCCATTCGTAGTCCGGCGGCGCGGGCTTCAGTTCGGGCGGGCCCATATAGGTCCAGATCACGCCGCCTTTTTCGAACGTCGGATAGGATTTGAGCTTCACCTTCGCCTTGAGCGGCGTATCGGCCGGCTCGGACGGCATGTCGGCGCAGTCGCCATTCACGTCGAATTTCCAGCCATGATAGACGCAGCGCAGCCCGCACTCCTCGTTGCGGCCGAAGAACATCGGCGCGCGACGGTGCGGACAATAGGCGTCGACCAATCCGACCTTGCCGTTCGTGTCGCGGAAGGCGATCAGGTCTTCACCGAGCAACCGCACACGCACCGGCGCGCCATCGTTCTCAGGCACCTCCGTCGACAGCAAAGCGGGATTCCAGTAGCGGCGGAACAGGTTGCCGCCCGGCGTGCCGGGGCCGACGCGCACAAGACGCTCGTTGTCTTCCTTCTTCAGCATGACGCCGCTCCCATTGTCGCGCCGGCGGACCTAAAGGCTTTGCGCGGATTGATCCGCGGCCGTTCCGGCGCCCGCTCTCAATACTTCAGCAAATGGCCCTCGACCATCCATTCCTTGTGGGCGTCGAGGTTGATGCGCTCGGACTCGCCCTGCCCGTCGTCCTCAACAGACACCATCTGCAGGATCTCGAGATCTTCGTCACCAACCTTACAGAAGCGATAGCGCACGCCGCCGGGAAGGTTGATTCCTTCCATGGGGCCGAGTTCCGCGATCACCGTGTCGTTGACGCCTTCAAACAGCGCCCGGCCCTTCAGCACCATCCAGGACGTTTCGGACTTGGTATGGTAGTGCAGGTTGTTCTCGCCGCCGCTTTTCACGCATTGCACGAGCACCTGAATCTTTGGTCGGCGCACCAGCCAGGTGTTCTGCTTGGGACGCGGCGACGGCGCAGGCTTCTCGTATTTGAATTTGAGGATCTGGCTTTCCGCCTTGCGGTGGAATTCGTCGCGCTCTTCCGGCGTCATATCCTTGGGGTGCTTGGACATGCATTCCTCCCTCATCGTGGATTGATATATCTATATGTCAACCGAATCCGGGTCAATCGAGCCCGACCGTGGCGGAAACTCGCTGGTCTTGCTGACGCCCCGCCGCGACAGGCTGACCCGGTATTGATAGCGATCGGGCGGATAATGGCCGACCATGTATTCGATCGGCTTGCCGTGCCGGTCGTGCAGGATGCGGATCACCCGCAGCAGCGGCGATCCGAACGGCACTTCCAGCCGCTGCGACAATTCCATGTCGGCCATCGTGGCGCTGACGTGTTCGTCGATCCGGTCGATGCGGATGCCGGCTTCCTCGATCAACACGCTGAGTGGCTTGGCGAGCAGATCCTCGCCGGTCCAGATGCAGGCGATCGACGACGGCACCATGGTGACGAGATGATTGTACGGCAGACCGGCGAAACGCCAGACGCGTGCGGCCTTCTGCACCCGCTCGCCGGCCGGAATCGCGAGCGCTTTCGCCACCGCTTCGGGCGCTTCGGCCTCGCCGAATTCGTAAAGAGTGACGGCACCACTGTCGGGCGCACGCCGGCGCAACGTCGATAGATAATCATGCACCGAGAGCGTATGGCCGACTGGCTTTTCCTCGCCCGCGTATTCGGCCGGGCCTCGCATCAGCATGCCGCGCGCTACGAAACTGACGCGCGTACCGCGCCCCTGCTCCCGCACCACGAGGCCATTGGCGGCCAGTTCGTTCAGCACCCGAACCGCCGTGATGCGCGAAATGCCGAACATTTCGCAGAGTTCGCGTTCACCCGGCAGATATTGACCCACGGCGTATTCGCCATCGTGGATCTTGCCTTTCAGCAACATGAAAATCTGGTGATAGATCGGGGTGCGGCTGAGCGAACCGGGTTCGTCGGTTCCGCCCTGTTGTTTGTTTGCGCGCTTGCCCGCCATCAACGTCCTGATTTCGTCTCTTCGCAAACATCGTATGCGATGCGTGCCATTGCACGCAAGCGATCAGTGACCGCCTTCGCGTTTCAGCGCATCGCCGATGCCGAGCGGCTTCGCGTCGATCAGAACAAACGCCATGCGGCACGGGACGGAGCCTTTGTTGATCCACGCATGATATGTGCCGCGCTGGATCATCACATCGCCCTGCTTGAGCTTAACCATTTCACCCTTGTCGAGCTCCATGTCGATCTCGCCCGACAACACGATGATGTAGTCGATCGTTTCGGTGCGGTGACGGCGCGGATGATTGCCGGGCGGATATTCGGCGATCATGAAACGCGTCCCATTGACGGGCGGATAGGTGCCCAGCTTGCGCGCGCCCATGTCTTCGACGTCGCGACCGAGCGGCATGTCGCACGGCATCGAATCCGTCGCCCACATCAGGGTCGAATACTGGTTCGCCTGCGTCGATTTCGTGTTGGTCGCCGGCCCGTCGATGATGACGGTGGCCGTGCCGTCGGCCTCATGACCGGTGACAATGCGGCGGTGTTCGGTTGGCTTGCGGTCCATGGTCGTTTTCTCCCCGGTGTCCTTTCTTCTTCCGCATGGCGGGAGAAGGTGGCGCGAAGCGCCGGATGAGGGCTTTCGTGAAGTCCTCGATCTCAAAAAAGAGCGACGGACTATCCCTCATCCGTCTCGCTGCGCGAGCCACCTTCTCCCGCCGAGGCGGGAGAAGGATACACGCAGATCACGCATAGCGCCCCAGCACCTCGCGCACGGTGTCGACGAGGCGATCCTCAGGAGCGGAAAACTGCGAGCGCTGCTTCAACGCCAGATATTCGTTGCGGTCCATATCCTTTGCGGCGGAGGCGACCTGCGCGCCGACGATCAGATCCTTGACGACGATCTCGCCCTTGTCGCGTTCATTCGAGCCCTGAATCACGACGCAGACGGAGTTTCGCTTGTCGGCGTATTTCAGCTGCGCGTTCATGCCGGCGGAGCCGAGATAGAGTTCGGCCGCAATGCCGGCGTTGCGGAGCTTTGTCGCGAAGCCCTGATAGCGGGCGATCTGGTCCTTATCCATCACCAGCACCACAACCGGGCCGCGCGCGGCACCGCCCGACACGATAGGTGAATTGATGCGCTCCAGCGCGGCGCGCAGACGCGACACGCCGATGGAGAAGCCCGTCGCCGGCACCGGCTCGCCACGGAAACGCGCCACAAGACCGTCGTAACGCCCGCCGCCCCCGACCGAGCCGAAGCGCACCGGACGGCCGTATTCGTCTTTCACCTCGAAAGTGAGTTCGGCCTCGTAAACTGGGCCTGTGTAATATTCGAGGCCGCGCACGACGGAGGGGTCGATCACGATGCGGCCATCATCATAGCCGGTCGCCTCGAACAGCTTCGTCATCTCGGCGAGTTCGTTGACGCCGTCCTGTCCGCGCGCGGAACTGCCGACGGCGTGCATCAGATTTTCGATGGTCTTC
>CANJEY010000415.1 GCA_947472615.1 Beijerinckiaceae bacterium | reverse complement strand
GCGAAGACGTTTGGAAAACGGGGCGTGACGACGCCTGCTGCGCCCGTCAGATTTCAGCCGCGAAGCACGCAGGCGGATGTCGCCTCAAGCTCACCGCCGTCCGACGACGAGTCCGTCGCGGCGCATGAATTCGCCACCGGCAAAAGTCTGGCGTCGTTCATTCCGCTGCTCACGCTGGGTTTGATCGCAGTGCTCGCCGCGATCTTCACGTTGCAGACGCGCCTTGCGCCCGACATTGGCGCAAAGAACGCCATGAGCATCGACTCCCTCCTCGCCCTCGGCGCGTCGAGCTACAACCTGTCGATCACGCACGGCGAGATCTGGCGCCTGTTCCTCGCGCCGTGGCTGCACTCCGACAATTCGCATCTGTTGGGCAAGTGCATCGCGCTGTTCTTCGTCGGCATGCGTCTCGAGCCGTGGGTTGGCCGCGGCTGGTATGCGGCGATCTACATCCTGAGCGGGCTCGGCGGCGAGATCGGTTCACTGATCGGCAGCGACCCGAACATTCCCGGCGTCGGCGCATCCGGCGCAATCTCGGGACTGGTCGGCGCGCTGTTCGCGATGTGCTTTTGCAAGGGCGACCAACTGGAGTTCGATACGCGATCGACCATGAAGACCGTCCTGTTGTTCGGCGGGCCCGCGCTCGCGCCGCTGCTTTGGGGCGGCGGCGGCAACGTCAATTACTGGGCCCATCTGGGCGGCGCGGTGACAGGGTTCGTGCTGGGGCTCGTGGTCGGATTCCTGTTCGCGCGCACCAACCAAACCCCGACATTCTCGAAGCCCGCCGCCTGGCTCGCGGCAGGCGGTCTGCTGTTGTCGTCCACCTCTGCGGGCTTTGCGGCGACGCATTTCGACGAACACGCCGCCCGCGCCCACGAAATGGTGCCGCTTAGGGCGCTTCCCGATGGCACGAAGAGCTTCACCCCACAGACATACGAGATGCTGGGGCGCTATCCCAATGACCCGCGCGCCCACCTGATCCGCGGCATTTATCAGCTCTCCGTCGCTCGCAAGATCATGGAAGGCGAAAGCGAAATCAGGCTCGCCATCGCACAGGCCGAGAGCGGCGGCGGGCATTTGCTGCCGATTGCGACACGAGCCAAGGGCTTGCTCGCTCTGGTCATGCTCGCCAAGGGGCAGACCAAGGATGCGCGCGCGACGGCCGCCCCCCAATGCGGCTCGAAAGACAAGTTCGTGCGCGACGTGCTGACGAAATCCAAGCTTTGCGACTGAGCGCCGCGCGGCGGCGTATTGCGTCCAGGCGAGGCGGTCGGTTAGGGTCGGCCCAAAGCACCCGGAGGATCGCATGGCAGCCGTGACCGCAACCCGATACGACGTCGTTCCCCTGTCGAAATATATCGGCGGAGAAGTACGGGGCATCGACTTCTCGAAGCCGCTCGACCAGTCGGCGATCGACTTCATCAACAAGGTCTGGCTCGATCATCTGGTGCTGGTCGTGCGCGGCCAGTCGCTGACACAGGAAGATCTGCTCCGCGTCACGAGCTATTTCGGCGAGATCGGCCATCTGCACCGGCCGGCGAAGTTTTTCCCGCCGGGCTTTTCCAAGATCCTGCCGGACATCATGCTGATCTCGAACATCCGCGAAAACGGCGAACCGATCGGCGCACTGCCAGACGGCGAAATGATGTTCCATCACGACATGATCCACACCGACATTCCTCACAAGGGAACGATGCTCTATTCGGTCGAGATTCCCTCGCAGGGTGGCGACACGCTGTTCGCCAACGGCTACGCGGCCTACGAGACGCTCGACCCCGCGGTTCGGTCGAAACTGGAGGGCCGCTTCGCCCGGCACCACTACAATTACGGCTCCACCGTGAAGGGCGACGGCAAGGGGACCGAGGCGTTCGGCGCGTCCCTGCACCCCATTTTCCGCACCCATGAAGAGACCGGCCGCAAGGCGATCTACGTCAACCGGCTGATGACGATCGGCATCGAGGACATGCCGCAGGCGGAGGCTGATCCGTTGCTCGAAGCGGTCTACGATCACATGGAGAAGCCCGAGTTCGTCTATGCTCACAAGTGGCAGGTCGGCGACATTCTTCTGTGGGACAATCGCTGCTCGGCGCACGCCCGCACGGACTTTCCGGACACGGAGCGCCGCCTGATGCTGCGCACCACGCTGAAGGGCGCCGGCAAGCCGGTTTGACCGGGGCGCTTTTCCCGCCTTCGCGGGCGGGGTAGGAAGGCTCCTCAATGGAGTCTTACGGCATGGCAGAGCCTGTTCCTATCTCCCGCCGCCCAGATCCGGACGCGCTCGAACGGGTTGCGAGCGCGCTGGGGGCGCGCTTCGGCAATCGGTTCTCGGCCAATTCCAGCGTGCGCGAACAGCACGGGCACACGCTGACGTGGACCCCCAACCAGCCCCCCGATTGCGTGGTCTGGCCCCATTCGACCGCCGAGGTCGCCGAGATCGCGCGGCTATGCGCAGCGAACCGCGTTCCGGTGATCCCGTTTGGAACCGGCACGTCGCTCGAAGGCCACGTCAACGCCCCGCAGGGCGGCGTGTGTATCGATGTCTCGATGATGAAGCGCATTGTCGCCGTCCACGCCGAAGACCTCGACTGCGTCATCGAGCCCGGCGTCACCCGCAAGGAGCTGAACGAGCACCTGCGCGATCAGGGCCTGTTCTTCCCGATTGATCCCGGCGCGGACGCCTCGCTCGGCGGCATGGCGTCGACGCGAGCGTCCGGCACCAACGCGGTTCGGTACGGCACCATGAAGGACAACGTGCTGTCGCTCACGGCCGTGACGGCCTCGGGCGAAATCGTCCGCACCGCGAGCCGCGCGAAGAAGTCGGCAGCTGGCTACGATCTGACGCGGCTGTTCGTCGGCGCGGAAGGCACGCTCGGCGTCATCACCGAGTTGACGTTGCGGTTGCACGGCATCCCCGAGGCGATCGCGGGCGGCATCTGTCCGTTTCCGTCCGTGCGGGCGGCGTGCGACGCCACGATCCTGACGATCCAGTCCGGTCTGCCCGTGGCGCGCATCGAACTCCTCGACGACGTGCAGGTGAAGGCGGTCAACGCCTATTCGAAGCTCGATCTTCCCGAGAGACCGATGCTGCTCGTGGAGTTTCACGGGACCGAGGCCGGCGTGAAGGAACAGTCGGGACGATTTGGCGACATCGCGGCCGAGTTCGGCGGCGGACCGTTCACCTGGGCCACGAAGCCCGAAGACCGCACGCGATTGTGGCAGGCGCGGCACGACGCCTATTGGGCGGCGCTGGCGCTGGCCCCCGGCAAACGCGGTTTCGCCACCGATATCTGCGTTCCGATCTCGCGCCTCGCCGATTGCGTCGAGGAGACCTGTCGCGACGTCGCCGAAACCGGCTTGCTCGCCCCGATCGTCGGCCATGTGGGCGACGGCAACTTTCACCTGAACGTTCTTTGCGACGATCAGAATCCGGACGAACTGGCGCGCACCAAGGCGTTTCTCGAACGGCTCGTGCGGCGCGGCCTATCTATGGAAGGCACTTGCACGGGCGAGCACGGCATCGGTCAGTCGAAGATGAAATACATGGCCGAGGAACATTCGACCGCGACGCTCGACATGATGCGCGCCATCAAGCAGGCGCTCGACCCGCTTGGCATCATGAATCCGGGAAAGATGGTGTCGGTTTAGGCCGGTTCCGCCAGCAGCGACAATTGTGTGCGCGTCGTCTCGGCGTGCAGATCCGTCAGGTGCGTCGGATAATCGCCGGTGAAGCAATGGTCGGTGAACTGCGGTCGCACGGGGTCACGGCGATCGTAGCCCATCGACCGGTAGATGCCTTCCACCGACAGAAAGGCGAGGCTGTCGCAGCCGATGAACTGGCGCATTTCCTCGACATTGTGCGTTGCGGCCAGCAGTTTTTCGCGGCGCGGCGTGTCGATGCCGTAATAATCGGGATGGGTGATCGGCGGCGACGAGATGCGGAAATGCACTTCCTT
>CANJEY010000414.1 GCA_947472615.1 Beijerinckiaceae bacterium | reverse complement strand
TGGACCGGCGGCTCCTGGTCTGACGCGCAGCCCTCCGGGCGGATTACCCGCTAGACGAACGATACCGGCTGCAACAGTAGCCGAAAGCGTAGCCCCTTGGGGCTCGACTTGAACTCGGCCAGAGCTCCCAGTTGGTGGGCGAGAGCCTTCAACAATCTTAGCCCGACACTCTTGCTGGCCGCCGGATCGAAACCGCCGGGCAGGCCGGGGCCGTTGTCGACGATTTCGAGGAGCAGGCTGTTGCGGGCCGCCTTCTGGCAGCGCACTACGACAGCCACGTCGCCGGGCCGACCATGCTTGATGGCGTTGGTGACGACTTCCGAGACGATTTGCGAGATCGACAGAATGTGTTCGGTTCGCGTCAGGCAACCGGCCGCAAGTTCTTCCTTCAACTTGATGTCGCCGAAAATTCCTGACGTGAACGGCTTGAGGACTTCGTGCAGATGAATGCCGATATCGATGCGCGCATCCTTGCCGGCGGTCGCCATCAGGCGATGCACCTGAGCCACGGTCCTGATCTGCGTTTCAATGCTTTCGAGAAGCAGCAACACCGACGCCCTGTCGGGCGCCACAGCCTGTCGTCCGATCGCGGATGCACGCAAATGCACGTACCCGCTCAAAAGGGCGAAATGATTGGCGATGCGATGATGCGCCTCCTGCAATTGCAGGCAATTGCCGCAGTGATCGAAATCGAATTGCGGTTCAGCTTGCCGAATTGGGATTGATTTCATCGTCGCGCTGTGGAAATTCGATTGTCCCTCCGCCTCCATGGCTACGATCGCGAACGGCGCAAGAACGCCTGCTGCATCGGTGCGGATTTCGATCGACGACATTGTGATGCCCCTCAGGTTCGCCGAACAGAATTGCCGCTCGCCAGAATGCGATCGAGCAATGCCGCGACTGAATTATGCAATTCCGTGTCGCGTGGAGACCCTTCGACAAAACGATGCGCGTCTGCAGCGTCGGAGATGACGCCGACGACTTCCTCGTCGCTGAGCACTTTGAGATCGCCGAGCGCGAGCAGCAAGGATTCGCAGATCGACAAGGCTGCGAGACCCGCAGCCACACCGTCGTGTTCCTTGGGATCGCTCATGCCATGTCACTCGGTTGTGTGTGACGTGGCCATTCCACGTTTCTGATGGCAGCATAGGCCGGGATTTTGCAGTCGAGGCTAACACAGGTTAACAATGCGTATCTTTTTCCGTGCGATAGCGGATTGCGGCGGCGCCCGTCGCGTCCAGCTCACCTCAGGGGCCGAATGCTGTTCAGAAGGCCGATAGTTATCTGGCGAAGAAGATTGGCGCCTTCGTTCAATTGTCGAAGCGCGAATTGTCCTACCTGACTGATCTTCAATCAAAGCCCTTGCGCGTCGATCGCGGCAAGGAGTTGGTGCACGAGGGCGAGGCAGGTCAGACCGCCTATATCTTTCAATCTGGTTGGGCCTGCAGCTTCAAACTGTTGCCAGACGGCGGCCGACAGATCATCTCGTTTCCAGTGCCTGGCGATTGCGTCGGTCTTCGCAGCATGTTGCTGCGCACCTCCGATCATTCGCTCTCGACAGTGACCGAGGCGACGATCATTCCGATCCAAGCGGCGCGCGTGAAACACATGTTCAATGAGTTTCCCTATCTGGGGACAGCGCTGCTCTGGGCGACGTCGCGCGACGAGGCGATGATCGTCGAGCATCTGGTCAGCGTAGGTCGCCGCAACGCGATCGAACGAACAGCGCATTTCATCCTCGAACTGCATGACCGACTTGAGTTGGTCGGGCTTGCCGCCGATCATAAATTTCATTGTCCGCTGAACCAGTATGTTCTGGCCGATGCATTGGGACTTAGCACGATCCATGTCAATCGCGTCTTGCGCCAGCTCAGGACACGGGAGCTGGCGACCTTCAAGGCGCACGAAATCACGATTCATAACATCGCGGGATTGAAGGCCTTGGCCGGATATGCGTCGCCTGAGGAAAGTCTTGTTGTGGTTCGCGATGGAATCGAACGTGACGGCTTTTGATGTCGTGAATGAGCCTGACGATCCTCGTTAACTCATCCACCGCCCACCTCCCGCGCGGCCCATTCCGCCAGTCTGTGCTTGGCCACTTTGCCGGACGCCAGACGGGGCAAATTCTCTTGCGTGACAAACATCACATGGTGCGGCGTCTTGAACGAGGCGGCGAGTTCGCGGACGAAATCGCGCACGGATTGTTCGCTGATCGTCGCCCGGGCGACCACGAAAGCCATGATGGCTTCGCCCTGCACCTTGTGCGGTGCGCCCACCGCGAAGGCTTCGGCGATATCGGGGTGGAGCGCCAGCAATTGCTCCAGCTCCAGCGTCGAGATGTTGATGCCGCCGCTCTTGATCACTTCCTTCAGCCGCGAATGGAAAACGAGGCGTCCGCCCGGATCGAGCCAGCCCAGATCTCCAGTGTCGAAAAAGCCGTCCGCGCCGATCGCCTTGGCGGCTTCGTCGGGATTCTGGAAATAGCCCAGCGTGACGTGGCCGCGCAGCAGGATGAGGCCGGGTTCGCCCTGTTTGAGCGGCTGCCGCGTCACGGGATCGACGATAGTGAGCTCCGTGCCGGGCAGGGGCGCTCCATTGGTGGCGATTTTGTCCTCGATCGAATCGTCGGTGCGGCTGACGGTGGCGTTGCCGTAGGATTCTGTCAGCCCATAGGCCGCGCAGGCGAGCCGCATGCCCATCTCGATCAGCGTCATGCGCTTGTAATTGGCGAATGTGCCGGCGTTGCCCTTCAGCAGCGAGCCGATCCTGGCCTGCGCATAGTCTGCGTGTTCGAGTATGGCGCGGGTCATGTTGCCGGTGCCGCAATAGACCGTCGCCTGCGTTCTTTGCACGGTCTCGATGGTGCGGCCGGCCTCGAAATAATCCTGCAGCACGATGGCTGCGCCGTGGCTAAGCGCAACCTACAAGGCGTTCACTGCGCCGAGCGCATAGAACAACGGCGTGCCGATCCAGACCCTGTCTTCGGAATTGACGAAGCGGCGCTCCCCCATATCGAAGCCATTTGTGATCGCATGGCCGTGCCGCAGCAGCACGCCTTTCGGCTCCGCCGATCAGATCCTGCACCGAATTGCGCAGATGCGCGACGCGCGCCGGGTCTTGATCAAGCGATCCTGTCTCGCGCAGCGACGTCCACAGGCGCGTCACGGATTCCGCCACGGCCGCCATCGTGTTGAACGGATAGAGCGCCAGCTTGAATCCGGCCGCATCGAGTTGCGCCAGCGGCGGCGGTTGCGTGGCGGGCGACACGAACAAGGCGAGCGGAATGTCTGGAATTTGCGCGCGCAGCCCGGCGACCTGTTCCGGCGCGAGATCGAGCACCATCAGGGCGTCAGCGCTGGCGGCGTTATAGGCGCGGCACCGGATGGCGGTTTCCTCCATCGACTTCGTGACGCGCAGCGCATCGGTGCGGGCGATAATCATGAAGTCCTTGTTGCGTCGCACCTCGCACGCGACAGCAATATTGGCGGCCGCCTCATCGACGGGCGCAAGGCCTCCGCGGCCGATGTGAATGCATCGTAACAATGCAGCGTATCGACATCGTGCGGCGTTATGCCGGCGTCGGCAAACACGGGTTCCGCTGCGCCAAGCGGCCGCCAGTCGGTTTCCTCGCATTGATTGATGCCGAGCCCGCGCTGGCCGAACACGAACTCATCCGGCCCCGCCGCAACACCCTGGTCCGTGTGCAGGAGGATCGGCTTTTGTGTGAGATCGGCGGCCCGGTCGGCGCGCGCCATGATCACCGCGACGCCAACATCGACGGGCGCGGAATAGTCGAGCAGGCGCAGCGGGGCAACAATATCCGGCGACGCCCGATAGTCCTCGACGGTGATCGGCTTGCGCATAGCGGCCATTGGATTAAGCATTGCGTTGTGGCGTTGCGCCAGCACTATTGCGGCGAGCTTTTCGCGATCGACGTTATACTTGGCGAGGTAGCGGCTCAGCGCCAGCGCGACTCC